>JABIFK010000695.1 GCA_018650745.1 Candidatus Latescibacterota bacterium
CACCTGCTCATCAACCGTGGTGATCTTTGCACAATAATGGCGCTTCATATTCTCGATTTCTTCCTCTGTTCGACCACGCAAATCAATCTGGGACTCGTGGGCTGTTGTGGCGTGCATATCTAAGTGTGCCAGATGTTGCGGCGGTTTGTCGTTCAACTCTCCTTCACGTGACACACTCGGTGGCATCTCAACACCTTCATACATTTCCAAATGACGTGGCAACGGGTCCCACGGTTCATGCGGCCCAGTAAGCCCTACTTCCAAAAAGATGGGTTTGTTGCCTTGGTAATTATCGATCCAACTCACAGCAGAATCACCAATAAACACATCGCTGTGAAAACGCTCTTCTTCGTGCCACACCACCCCTTGGCATTTGTTCAACCATTCTGGATCGTCTTGATTACGATCATTGGGACGCTTCACCCCATAAAAAGTCATATACTGGCCCCAATCATCATCTGCTCCCCCACTGGCATGTGTCTTATTTGTGGGATTCTCAACGATCACCCGTTCGTGATATCCCCCTGGCATATCCCGTGGCGTAAAATGCATTTTGCCCATATTCACGCACCAATACCCGTTTTCTGCCAGATCTTGAACCCAATTGCGATGATTGCCCCAATGATCGAAACTATACACCCCTGTGGTATGTGGATACATTCCCGTAAAGATGGCTGCACGCGAAGCCACACAGGTTGCTCCCGGACAATAGGCTTGCCGAAAGGACAAACTCTCAGAAGCGATACGATCCATATTGGGCGTGATCATATGGGAGTGTCCCCACGCTTTAATGGTGTCAAACCTTTGCTGATCGGTCATAATAAGAATGATATGGGGTTTGTCTTGAAACATGGGTTACCTCGTTGGGATAGAGATCATAGGTCAGGTTTGGGAGTCGACGATTCAATACTTAGAGATTGGAATCAATAGCCAGCGGAAGCCCCAATAGATTCCTGTTGGGCATGATGCCCCCTATCTCCCATAATAAAACTTCAAGAACAATCCTCAAACTGAAAATCACAGAGGTATAAAAAGCCATTGACCTTGCGTTTGACAAACCCCATCTTAGATCATTCACAATTCATCAAAAAACGCGATGTAAGGAGTTAAAAATGGACTGGACATTTGAAGCCGTAGCTGGACCATTTGAATTTACAGAAGGACCCATTTGGAAAGATGGCGGTTTGCTTTTCACTGACATACCCGCCAGCCGCATTATGCGTTATGACCCAAGCACACGAACTTGCGATGAATATCATACCGGCACCAATGGTGCCAATGGTTTGGCATTGGACAACGAAGGAAGGGTCTGTGCCGCAGAAGGTACGTTTTTGCCCACCGCATCTGAGTTCGTAGATGGCCCAGGTCGCCGCATAGCCCGTTACGAACACGATGGCAGCACCACGACCATTGCCGAAACCTTTGAAGGCAAAAGATTCAACAGCCCCAATGACCTCACGGTAGATGCCGCAGGCCGAGTTTGGTTTACCGACCCGCGTTATGGTTCTGATAGATCGTGTATGGAACTCGACCATGAATCGGTTTTCAGAGCCGATCCACAACCCGATGGTTCCTACACCGTTTCGCGTGTCACTTTTGACACCGACAGACCCAACGGGCTCATCGTTACACCAGATATGAAAACGCTTTATGTTGCCCAAAGTCATTCTGACCGCGCCTCCATTCGGGAATTGCGTGCTTATCCCATCAACGAAGACGGTTCAACGGGCGAATATGAAGTCCTCCACAACTTTGGTCCACATCGCGGCATCGACGGCATGACCTTAGACGAAGACCTCAACATTGTTGGCAGTGCGGGGTTTCCGCAAAGCGGCCCCGGTCCGATGATTTATGTCTTCACACCCAAAGGCCGCGTGCTCGAAACACATCCGTTCCCCATCAATCCCACAAATTGCATATTTGGTGGAGAAGATCTGACAACGCTTTATGTTACCGCAAGCGATGGCAAGCTCTACGAGGCAAAAACCAATCGCAAAGGATTGGCATAAGAAAAGGGCGACATCTTTACGATGTCGCCCTTTTCCCACACAGGGTGTCAATCTGCAACACGCACGCCGTGTTTATACGTCTTCGACCGCAATCCACACTCCGCCATCCGCATTTGAAAATATTGTCTCCCCACGCCACTCTCTTTTGCTGCACGTGTGACATTCCCCCGACATTTCAAAAGTTTTCGGTGCAAATATTCCCGCGTAAATTGCTGTAAATTTTGCTTCCAGGCATCTTTGAAGGGTGAATCATACACATCAAACCCACAACTCGAACTCAGAATCCGATGTTCTAGATCAACATCATCTACCAAATCTGTCTCAACCATCAACATCAGTCGGGTAATTTCGTGCTGTAATTCTCTGATATTACCCGGCCAATCATATCGCATCAGGGCATCCAAGGCCGCCTGCGTGAACTTCTTGGTACACCCGAGATGCTGGTAGAGGAGGCTGTAATGTTTTACCAACAATGGAATATCACTTACACGTGCCCGCAACGGTGGCAGTTCAAGCGGTACCACCTGCAAACGATGATATAGATCAGCACGGAATTTTTTCTCTTTCACAAGTGCTTTAAGGTCCCTATGCGTAGCAGTAATGAGACGGACGTCCGCTTTCTTTACACGCGATTCTCCCATACTTCGAAAGGTGCCATTTTGAATCAGACGCAACAATTGCAGCTGTAGATCAAGATCAAGATCACCAACTTCATCTAAGAACAACGTGCCCGCCGCCGCTTCAGCGACCAATCCACAACGTGCCTGATGCGCCCCAGTAAAAGCACCACGAACATGCCCAAACAGCTCACTGCGTGCGGTTTCGATGGTCAAGATTCCACAATCAACGACAACAAATTGTCCCTTTCCCCGATTGCTCTCAGCATGAATAAAGTGAGCCAACAACTCTTTTCCAGTCCCAGTCTCACCAAAAATATTCACAGCCAAGTCACTTGTCGCAACTCTACGTGCAAGTCTAAACACCTCTTTCATCACTGGATGTTCACCCACGATACCTTGACCCAATCCCAAATCTGGCATCAGACCCCCCTTCAGATAAACGTAAAAAAATATGCCGTTGGCATCATTCTCCATGACAACAATAAAGAATAATACCAACGGCATAGCCCATGCAAGACTCAAAGATTACGCACAGGTTCACTTTATCCGCTCTCGTTTACCAATCTAGGCACTTTGATTGTTGAGTTGGCGAAAACGAGTGGGAGATTCACCAACAACGCGCATGAACACCTCACTGAACCTGCTCTGATTTTTGAACCCACACAACTCAGCAATAACATAAATAGGTTCGTTGCTATACATCAACAGATTCTTTCCCTTTTCGACCCGGTGAAATGCCAAACGCTCAGTAAATGTAGAATTCATGTCCTTGAATAATTTCCACACATAGGTCTTTGAAAGTCGAAAATGATCCATCACGATGCCAAGAGTGAGATCTTTTCGAGTCAAGTTGGCAAGCAAAAAGGCATCCAACCGATCGGCTAAGATATGGGTGGTAATCGGTTGGCGTGCATCAATAAAGGATCCAACCTTTTTAACAAATTCTTCTTTCTTAATCGGTTTCTGTATGAAATCTTTCGCACCTTTGTGCATCGCTTCAACGGCGCGGGGCACAGTGCCAAAAGCTGTTAGAATCAGCACGTCGGTGTCAATTTTCAGGCCTGGTAAAGCGTTCAATACCGCCAAACCATCTAGATGTGGCATACGAATATCCAACACCGCCACATCAAATTTGTCTTCCCTAAGACGCTCCAAAGCTTGTTGGCCATCCGAAACAGCTTCAACATCCCAGGGTTGCTCGTCCAAAAAACCACACAAAGCTTCTAATATCAACGGTTCGTCATCTGCGACCAAGACGCGCGGCTGCGTCATTTTGCCCCCTTAATCCCGACAAACCACACTATTTTGCACAACAGAGCCCTATGAGCCCCCGAACCCATTCTATTGCGTCTGTGAATAAAGCTCATTCAAATTTGATTTGCAAGTCAATTAGTGACCCCTGATTGCCCTTTTATGCCCCCAAGAAACAGTTGTAATACCAAGCTTTTTTGTGTACCTTACGGCCTCAATTCTCCTTGAACTCTTTCTTAAAGATTTGGGAATGGACCCAGCAGACAACAGCACGCCCCCAAAAATCCTCATAGTCGATCAGGAGCGGTTTTCTACACTCATAAGCAAAATGCTGTCGAGTAAATTTGCTCCTACCACAGCAAAAGACGGCATGGAAGCAATCGGGTATCTCAGAAGCAACCGCCCAGATTTGCTCATTGTAGAAGAAAGCATACCTGGTGACGGTCTCCGTTTTTGTGAGCTCATGGGCATGAGTCCAAACTTTGCTGACCTACCCATTATTTTGCTGTCTGTATCTCCATCCCCAGACGGCATCTTGCGTGCCCGAGCAGCTGGTGTCAATACCTATTTGGCCAAACCTTTCCGACCCAGCGAATTACAAAACCGAATCGATTCCATTTTTGCATCCTCAGAGACGCTATCTGCTACCGACACAGAGGCTGCAAAAGACCCAGCGGCCCAAGACCCTGACGCTAAGCAAAACATAAAAGACCGCCTCAAAAAAATTGAGGGCCTCCCCCCATTTCCAGCCACACACGCTCAAATACTAGAGCTGGCCAATAGTGACAATTCTTCAAGCGACGAAATTGCCGAACAGCTTCAAATGGATCCAAGTCTGTTTACGGACTATTATAGCGCCGTGGTAGAACTATCGCAGAACGAACAACTCTGGATTGGGGAAGCCGAAAGCCAATTGCTTGGTTTGACCCACGCAGATGTCGGGGGACAACTGGCCACAGAATGGCAATTTGCAGAGAAATATTTATACAGCATATTACATCATCATACACCAGAAGCCACAGGACGCTATCAGCGGCTAACAAGTCTGGTGCACCTGGCCGACCATATGTGCAGAAAACTGGGATATGGATCGGGTGGAGATGATCAGATTCCCGAACTCAACCCTGCAGTTTTAGAGCGTTTTTCTCTGGGTGAGCGCGGTTTAAACATCTTATTTGAACTGGCAGAAGAAGAACTTGAAAGCGCCACATCATTTCTAGTCGCTTTGTCTTCAGATTAGAAACAAACATCACGAGTAATCTCAAAGCCTCGGTGTAAAGTCACCGAGGCTTTTTGCATATTGATACTTGCCAGTATGCAGTGAGCCCCTCTAAACGGTTTGAGATAGATTCCGAGGGTCGTCCGTTTTTCATTTGGTAAGTATGGCAACTCCCTCTATATTTCAAAAGCCACAATATTTCGATAAAAAAGGAGCTTAGATTATGACTGCCCCCCTACGCATTGTCCAAATCGGTTTGGGTCCTTTGGGCCAAATGTTAACGCCCCACTTGCTTGAACGCAACACACTCAAACTCACGGGTGCGGTTGACATTCGTCCAGAACTTGTAGGCACCGACTTGGGCACACATAACAAACAAGCCCCTCTAGATATCCTCATTACTGACAATTTAGAGCATGCCCTTCAAAATGCCGACGTTGCTGTGGTCACGACCGTATCTGAACTCGAACGTCTCGCCCCCTTACTTGAAAAAATCTGCGCCAAGGGAGTACACGTCGTCTCAACCTGCGAGGAACTATCCTACCCTTGGCAAACATTGCCAGAATTGTCTCAAAAAATTGACACCCTTGCCAAAGCGAACAACGTGTCGATTTTAGGCACCGGCATCAACCCTGGATTTCTCATGGATTTTTTGCCCACAGCCATTACTGGGGTTTGCAGAAGCGTCGATAGCATTCATGTATACCGCATCCAAGATGCGTCATTTCGGCGACTGCCTTTCCGTCAGAAAATTGGGGCGGGTCTCACCGAAGACGAATTTAAGGAACGGGTTAAGACCAAAAAAATTAGACACGTAGGCCTCACAGAATCGATGCATATGATGGCATCTCGTTTGGGTTGGGTGCTGGATCGAACAGAAGATGTTGTAGAACCGGTAATAACACAAACCGAAGTGCGGGGTGATGATTGGGTCGTCTCACCAGGGCATGCCACGGGCGTCAACCAGATGGGGTATGGATATGTAGGGGACAGAAAAGTGATCACACTTGAGTTCCGGGCAGCGGTTGGCCAAACCGACCCGCAAGAACGGGTACATATTTACGGGTCACCAGAGTTTGATCTGACGATTCCTGGCGGAATTAATGGCGATGCAGCAACCTGTTCCGTTATCACCAATGCGATACCCGTTGTCGCCAGCGCAGCCCCCGGTTTGCGCACGATGGTAGACATCGCTCCGATTGCTTGCGCGCAATAAATCATTCTATTCGACAAGGCCTATGACACTCACGACACCACAACAAGACATTGACCGCATTGTACACGGCAACCACCACGACCCATTTGCCATTCTGGGCATGCATACTGTGCTCATACCCAATGGGCAGAGCATTGTCATTCGCGCCTACCGCCCAGGTGCAGAAAAAGTCACGGCAAAGTCTGATCGCGCCCCAGTAGAACTCATTCAGCACCAAGATACAGGATTTTTCGAAGCCATTGTGCCAAATGAACAGACGCATTTTTTGTACGAACTGGATATTTCTTACCCGCACAACAATCAGGTCATAACGCCAGACCCGTATACATTCCCACCCATCTTAAGTGATTACGACCTGCATCTCTTTTCAGAAAGCAATCACCACCATATTTTTGAAAAACTTGGCGCACATCCAATCACTTTTCACGGTATCCAAGGCGTATCCTTTGCAGTTTGGGCACCAAACGCCAAGCGGATAAGCGTGATGGGGGATTTCAATCAGTGGAATGGCAGTCAATACGGAATGCGAAACAGAGGCACCACAGGCGTTTGGGAAATCTTCATTCCCCACTTAGAGCCCAACACCACTTATAAGTACGAAATCATAACCCAATCAGACGATGTCATTGCCAAAAGCGATCCTTATGCATTTTATGCTGAGCATCGCCCAAAAACAGCCTCAATCGTATACGACCTTACCGATGAAGGCTGGACCGACAACGCGTGGATCGAACAACGCAGCAACACATCGGCACACAACCAACCCATGGCCATTTATGAAGTGCATCTCGGTTCTTGGCGACGCAACCCTGATGAGAACAATCGGTCTCTCACTTATCGAGAACTGGCGCACGAGTTGGTAGATTATGTGCTTGAAATGGGCTACACGCACCTCGAATTGATGCCCGTGATGGAACACCCGCTTGACAAATCGTGGGGGTATCAAGTAACCGGTTATTACGCCCCCACCAGCAGATTTGGTACGCCCGACGATTTCAAATATTTTGTCAACCACTGCCACAACAACGGCATCGGCGTCATTCTTGATTGGGTACCCGCACACTATCCTAAAGATGCACACGGCCTGGCGTTCTTCGATGGCTCAGCACTTTACGAACACGCCGACCCCCGACAAGGTGCACACCCCGACTGGGGTACCCTCATTTTCAACTATGGGCGCAATGAAGTACGCAATTTTCTCACCGCCAATGCCATCTTCTGGGCCGAAAAATACCATATCGATGGCCTCCGAGTGGACGCTGTTGCTTCGATGCTGTATCTCGACTATTCCCGCGAAGGGGATGAATGGGTACCCAACAAATACGGTGGGCGCGAAAACCTCGAAGCCATTGACTTTATGAAACAAGTAAACGAAGTCATTCACAGTCGTTTTCCTGGCATTTTGATGATTGCCGAAGAATCCACTGCTTGGCCGGGTGTGTCACGCCCTATTTATTTGGGTGGCTTGGGTTATGGTTTTAAATGGAATATGGGCTGGATGAATGATATGCTCTCCTATATCGAACGCGAACCCATTCACCGACGACATCATCACGACAGCCTCACATTTGGGTTGGTTTATGCCTTTCACGAAAACTTCATTCTCGTATTGTCCCACGATGAAGTCGTTCATGGCAAACGCTCCCTTTTAGATAAAATGCCTGGAGATCGTTGGCAAAAGTTCGCCAACTTACGCTTATTCTACACCTATATGTATGGGCACCCCGGTAAGAAGTTGCTCTTTATGGGTTCAGATTTGGGTCAATGGACCGAGTGGAACGAAGACGACAGCCTCCCGTGGCACCTGCTCGAAGAACCCGACCACGCCGGCCTGCAACGCTTTGTCAAAGACCTTAACCCCCTCTACAGAAACGAACCCGCCTTAAGCGAATGCGACTTTGATCCAAAAGGATTCGATTGGCTCGATTTCAACGACGCCGAAAACAGCGTCATATCCTTTCAACGCCGTGCGGAAAATGGCACCACCCTCCTTTTTATATGCAACTTCACGCCCGTGCCACGCGAAAATTACCGAATTGGCGTCCCCCTTGCGGGTCATTACAACGAAATACTCAACAGTGATGCAGAAATCTACGGCGGTAGCAACAAAGGCAACTTAGGTGGCGTCTCTGCCGATAACATCGCAAGTCACGGCCACAAACATTCAATTGAGGTCACCATTCCTCCATTGGCATCTGTGGTCTTTAAAAGAACCTAAAATGCTCGGAATGGATCTCCGTATTTTTTAACGAGGAAAAATGTCTTCGAAGACATTTTTTATCACGTGTGGCTTGGTATTTCACAATACCAAGCTCTAGCACTTTTTTCTGCCTACTCTGAATTTTTTTCTTCAGCTAAGATCCTGTTATTCCGATAAATAAGATGTGCCCTTCCCGAAAGCGGAAAAAAATACTTGACACAACTTGGTATTACTCCGTATACTATAATCACGCTAGCGGACATAAAGCATCATAGAATCGACCACTCAGGGAGGCCTCCAGTGAGCGAATTACCCAAACTCATCGGAATTGACGAAGTAGCTGAAGTATTTGAAAAATCAATTGAATCTATCCGAAAGTACAAAAACTACGGAATCTTGAAGGTTGCCGACAAAGTGGGCAACAAAGACCTTTTTGACCGAGACGATGTTGTAGCCAAAAAACAAGTGGTCAAGGATATGCAGGTTCGGCAAGGTCTGTCGCTTTCCCAAATTGCCGATCAACTCGAAAGTATGATACTTGAAGCTTCTGCAGGTCCCGAGAAAATTCTGATCGTAGAAGATGAAGAAGCCACACGCGAAACGTGGACAGAGTTCTTTGAAAACGCGGGATATGGCGTATTGCAGGCCGGTGACGGTCAAACAGCCTTAGAACTGGCTCGCACAGAACACCCCAGTATCGTTCTACTCGACCTCAGGCTCCCTGTCTTAGATGGGTATCAAGTTTGTCAGCGCCTCAAATCTGACCCAACTACCTCTCAGATCCCAATCATTATGATCACCGCATTTTTGACCGGTGCAGATGACACAGTGCGGGGTATTGAATACGGTGCAGATGATTACTTGAACAAACCTGTTGATCTCGATGTGTTGGCCGCACGTGTCAAAATGGTTCTCCGAAGGGTCGTACGTTAACACCGCGTTTCACGGACGAGACGTGTTTATCAATCAAGGACGAAGGCAAAAGCTCATATAACAATCAATCGGTTTCACGCGCCTTTAATAATGCCCCACGACGCGATAAAGGCCACAGAGCAAGGAGCCTCGTCATATGTTACCCGGTTTTTTAACTACAGCACTTGAAATCATTATCATCCTCGATGTATGTGGCGTCATAGCCTACTTTACCATTACAGGCATCGCACGGATGAAAGATAAAAAAGAAAACACCTCTCCCGAATTATCAAATACACCTCCGGGTATGCCTGCGTTGGCTACAGAAGGCGCTCCAATGCCCATCGTCAATGTTCCCGCACGCATTACGTCTACCGTTTATGATCCCGTGACACCAGAAGTTCTCCCCCCATCTCCTCAAAAAAATCAATGGACCGCAGGGTTGAAACAACGTTTCACATCGATGACACGTAAGTTTACATATCGCCCCGAGCCAAGTGGCACGGCGGTAAAGACCCAAACAATTGATGCCGATCACGCCAAATTAGGCCGTGTCCTAGACAGCTTCAAGGAAGAAACCTAAAAACCATTTGTATCAGAACGCCTTAAACCAACAACCCATTGGCAATAGGCGAATGCAAGGAGCAGCAGATGCCGGGGAAAATTTTGGTCGTCCATCGCAACGAGCTCATATTAGACGTCATTCGCGAAATGTTACAAGATTTGGGGTACACGGTCACCCAAGCCAAAGATGGGCACCGTGCATTGGGCAAAGCGTTGTCGGCCCATTATCACCTGATCATTGTTAACCACGCTCTCAATGGCAGTCTCAGTGGCAGCCAGTTGGTCGAGCGTATGAAAAAATACGGCGTTCAAACACCCATTATTGGCACAGCGCCCGATGCAGATTGGGCAACCCCAATGGGGTTTTCAGAAGGCACCGTTGACTATCTCTTGCCTTCACCATTTGATTATGCGGAACTCATCAAGGCAGTCGAAGCCCTATCCAACACCCGGCAAACAGACGCGGCCAAAGACATGCCCCCAGAATCATTAGAGCAAGACCCTTTTACCACCCCCGAAATACCCAATATACCTGCCATAGATGCAGAATCGGACCTTCTAGAAAGTCTTACAGACGCTCTGTCTTCATCTCCTATAGCAGATACGCCTCAACCTGAATCCTTTCCTTCAGAATCCCCCCTCCAACTACCCGACCCCATAGGCTTAACCCGAAAGCCGCAGATACTCCTGGCAGAAACCGATGCCACCTTAACCGGCAATATTCAAAAACATTTGGAACAAGACGGCTTTGAGGTGTCTGTGTTCCACAATGGGCGCGATGCTTACGAAGAAGCCATGCTGAACAACTACGACTTCATTCTTACAGATCTTTGGTTACCCGGTATGGACGGTTTTGATATGATTGACGCCATGCGCAAAAGTGGCGTCGACGCACCCATAGCAATATTGACTGGGCATATCACCCGGGAGATGGTACAAGAACTGATCTCCTTTCGCATTTGCCGCATCTTGCTCAAGCCCACACCACCAAATGAGATCGTATCATTGGTTCACGCAAAATCTTGCTGATAATTGAATTAAGCCACTTTAACACCCCTTTCCACATTGGAAAGGGGTGTTTTGTTTTTTGAGCATTTGTAGCCCAAAAAAAGAATTTGAGATTGATCCCTAAATGATTATATATACCCAGCATAGGTGCTTAATTTTTCCACCCAGAAAGAGACAAGCGTATGACCTACCCAACTGACCACCCAAATGTAAAGTTGTTTGCAGAACTGCTCGCCATTCCATCGCCCTCTGGCCGCGAAGAACGAATGGCAGCGTTTATTGAAACCTACATCGCCAAATTGGGACATACTGCCCAGAAAGACGCACAAGGAAATGTATGGGTCGAAATTGAAGGACAAAACCCAGATCAAGGCAGAATCGCATTGGCAAGCCACATGGATGAACTGGCAATGGTGATTACCAATATCTGCCCAGACGGTACACTGACGGTGCGCCCCAGTGGTGGCCTCCATCCGTGGAAGCTCGGAGAATGCCCCGTTGAAATTGTCTGCGATGGACCAGAAACGGTGGGCGCTCATCTTTGTTTTGGATCAACACACACAACAGACCCCAGTGATGCCAACACACACTTTGCCACAGGCAGCCAAGGGATCACCTGGCCACACACACATTTGATAACAGGGTTAACACCCGATCAACTCAAAGATGCCGGTGTTCGAGTAGGCTCAACAGCCGTACCCATATCAAGCATCCGAGGTCCCCATCTCTTTGGTCCACAAGATGATCCCCTCCTCTCTGCTTGGATACTCGACAACCGGGGTGGCACCCTCGCCCTGCTTAAATTACTCGAACAGATGACACACGTAAATATGGTGCCCACACGTTCAACGAGTTTGTGTTTCATGGTGCAAGAAGAATCGGGCCTGGTTGGCGCGCGTGGGTGGTCTGCTCGAAACTCCGTCGAGACTTTCATTGCTGTCGATTCTTCTCCAATGCCAAAAAACCAACAACTAACCCTTGATGGCCGACCTGCGATTTGGTCCAAAGACAGCACAATGCACTTTGACCAAGGCCTTATTCAAGAGCTTGCAAAAGCCGCACTGCAGGCCGGCACAGAAATCCAATATGCCGTTTATGACAGAGCAGC
This sequence comes from Candidatus Latescibacterota bacterium, assembly GCA_018650745.1. Lineage (GTDB taxonomy): Bacteria > Latescibacterota > UBA2968 > UBA2968 > UBA2968 > JABIFK01. Next base: position 12,108 of record JABIFK010000695.1, read on the forward strand.
TTCTGATGCTTCGGGTGTGTTGGATGCTGGCCATGCGTGTCGCGGGGCCACCATTGGATACCCACGCGAAAATTCACACGGATACGAAATATCAAGACTCAGCGTTTTTGATAATCTCATCGCAACACTTTTTGAATACTTAGCCACCTGATCCAGGACACGATATGCAGTATTTCCTATTCCTTTTGATCCTCTTATTCGCGCCAACGAACCAAACAGAAGCAGCCTCCGGCGATGTCACGATCTATCGTGATGCTTGGGGCGTGCCACACATTTATGGCGATACAGAAGAGGCAGCAGCCTATGGACACGGATATGCCCAAGCCGAGGACCGCATTGACGACATTCTAATGTTATACACCATCGTCCAAGGCAAAGCAGCGCGTGCGTTTGGTCCTGATTGGGTCCAGAAAGATTACGAAACCATACTGGCCAAACATGCAAAGCTTGCAAAAGAACAATACCCAAGCCTCTCACCGCGCGTGCGTCGTATCATTGAATTTTATACACGAGGCTTGCTCGATTATCTCAAAGAAAACCCAAGTACAAAACCAGAGTGGGCCCCCATGCCCAGACCCTATCATGTGGTTGCACTTTACAGAGCGTTTATTTGGGATTGGCCTTGGGGTCAAGCCAGAGGCGATTTAAAACGCACGGGTTCCCACGTATCTGATGGACGCGGGTCAAATCAATGGGTCGTAAGTTCGAGCCGATCGGCTGAAGGGGGGGCAATAGCACTCATA
>JABIFK010000698.1 GCA_018650745.1 Candidatus Latescibacterota bacterium
CAATTGGATGAGTCGGATGTTGAAGCGGCGCAAAAACGTGCGCTAGACATTTATCAGCGTTTGCAAAAGGGTGAAGACTTTCTTGAGTTGGCGCGTGAGCTTTCTGAGTTTGAACAAACTGCTTCACGGGGTGGATATATCGGGGTTTTTAAAAAGGGTGAAATACCGCCTGATTTTGCGGAGGCAGGGTCTACACTAAAACCGGGGCAAGTTAGTTTGCCCACGAAAACGGATCGGGGTTGGGATTTGGTGAAAGTAAACGATGATCCGAATTCATTGGAAGAGATTTTAAGAGAAGAAAAATTGCAGAAGCTTTTTCGGGAAGTGTTGGCTGAGACGCGTGAAAAGTTGTTTGTGGATATTCGGATGGAGAATTGATATGAGGGCACCTACCCTCGGCCTTCTGAAAGCAAAGGTAAAAGGCGATAAACGTCTTTTATACCATTCACACTTTGGATGTATGCGATGAGGTTGGATGTTTTTTTAAACACGTGTTGTATAGTTAAGCGCCGAACGGAAGCGAAGCGGGCTTGTGACAATGGCATTGTGAGTGTGGATGGCCAAGTTACAAAAGCAAGCCGAGACGTCGTTGTTGGCCAGCATGTCCACATTGCTTTTACAGATCGCCATTTGGAATTTGAAATCATTGATGTGCCAACGGGCAATGTGTCACGTAAAAATGCTGCTAAGTATTATCAGGTTTTGCGCAATGAAGCTCGGGAGTTGGCGTTCTTCTAGCTCGAACACGGAAACACACCGAAAAAAGAAGATGAGGAAGGACAGGAACCCTACCCACAGAACCCTGCCCAAAACAAATGAGACGCTTCAATATTTTTGTTGATCGTGGATTGCAGAATGTTTAGATGGATATTTGGGAAATCGGTAACAGCTCAAAAAACCAGTGATGTTTCAAAGATGGATGAGACATCTTAAATGTTTTAAACGGAAGGCTGGCGTAGGCTGGCCGTTTTTCATTTTTTGCTATGTTTAAGAAACGAAACGCTATCGAAAACGTATCGCCTTATAGCCGTTTGGCTGAGATCTATGATCATGTTATGCGGCATGTGGACTATGTGCATTGGGCAAGCTATGTTGAATCGTTATTTGATCGACATGATGCTTCTCCTGATACCGTCTTGGATTTGGCGTGTGGCACGGGCAGTTTGGCTATTGAGTTGCATCGGCGTGGGTATGGGGCTTCTGGGGCAGATGGGTGTTTGGAAATGATGGAGGAAGGGTGTCGGAAGGTTTCTGCACTGGATTATCCCATTACCTTTTATCACCGAAACTTGCTTGATCTGCACGACTTGCCAACATATGACGCAGTGCTTTGTTTGTATGACAGCATTAATTATATGATGACATTAGAAGATATGGCGCAAGCATTTGAGATGATTGGCAACGTCGTGAAACCTGGTGGTATTGTGATTTTTGATGCGTGTACAGAAAGCAATTCTCTCCAGCACTTCAACGATATGAAAGAGAAGGATGCTGGGGACGGCTTTTCGTATGTTCGGCACAGTTATTTCAAAGACGGTATTCAATACAATAAGTTTGATATTCATTTTGAAGCTGATGATACCTCGGCGCAAGAAGTACACCAGCAGCGTATTTATCCCTTGTCTGATATCCGATCTGTTTTGGAAAGCTCTCGGTTTGAGATAGAGGCAGCATATAGTGGGTTTGGTTATGCTTCACCCAATGAATTGTCTGATCGGGTGCACTTTGTGCTGCGAGGATAGGCTGTGATTGAACTTCAACATGTAAGCTTTGAACGCCAAGGGCGCCCTATTTTGGTGGATGTGGATTTTGAGATTGATCGGGGTGAGTTTGCTTTTTTGGTGGGACCGACAGGGTCGGGGAAAAGTACGATTTTGCGGTTGGTGATTTTTGATGTGCGCCCAACACATGGTGTGGTGTTTGTGGGTGAATATGACTCCCAAAGCATTCGTGAGTCCGACATTCCACATTTGCGTCGTCGGGTGGGTGTGGTGTTTCAAGACTTTAAGCTGTTGCGCGATCGTACGGTATATGAAAATGTGGCCTTGGCTTTGGAAGTGACAGGTGCGAAACGGTCGGGTGTAAAACGAAAGACTTTATCAATTTTGTCGGCAGTAGATTTGGTACATAAACGTGATGTGTACCCAGATACATTATCTGGTGGTGAACGCCAACGTGTGGCTATTGCGCGAGCATTGGTGAATGATCCTTTTGTGTTATTGGCCGATGAACCAACTGCCAATTTAGACCCAGAAACGACCGATCAGGTGATGAAGATTTTTGCAGAAGTGAATGCCCGAGGTACGGCAGTTATTATGGCCACGCACGATTTGCGCCTCGTGGAGCGATATGGTCGACGAATATTGCGACTGGATGATGGTCGCATTCGGGAAGATATGGGATTGGTGAAGCAGGTTTAGGTGTGGCCGCAGGTCTAAAGGTTACAAGTCACAGGTGCACGTTGTGGGTTTCGGGATAGATTTGTATTGGTAGAACAACGGGTTGTTGGGTTTTTAGAGTTGGTATTCGGAATTAATTGGTGAATTTTTATGGGATTGTTGTTGGCGTTTCGCGAAGCTTTTCGCGGATTTTGGCGCACGGGTATGGTCGGATTGATTTCGATTGCGACGATTGGTGCGTCATTGTTGGTGTTGGGGATTTTTGGTCAGGTTGTGGCCGGTGGTTACGCGCTCATTGATCGGTTGCAAGAGCGCGTAGAAGTAGATATCTATCTTCGTGACAACGTGCATCGGCGTCGGGCGTTGGTATTGGCGCGGGATATTGAAGCGCTGCCTGGCATTGCAGAAGTCAACTATATTGATCAAAAGGCTGCCGCTCAAGAGTTTCAAGATATGTTTGGGGCCGGCATGTTGCGAGCCCTGTCGCAAAATCCGCTGCCTGAGTCGTTGCGTGTGCGTATGACGCCGGGTTCTGACTTGCCTCAGCGTTTGCAAGCGGTGTCGGATGTGGCAAATAGCAATAAAGATGTCGAGAGTGTGGATGTGGGGGAAACGTGGGTGGGGGCGTTGGAACGTTTTGTACAAGTTATTACTGGAATCGGATTGTTGTTGGGCAGTGTGTTGTGCTTGGCCTGTGGGTTTGCGGTGAGCAATACGGCAAAATTGATGGTGTTGGCACAGCGAGAAGCCATTGAGATTATGCGATTGGTGGGGGCAACCGGATCTACTGTTAAACTGACGTTTTTGGTGGGGGGTGCAATGCAAGGATGTGCAGGCGGATTTTTGGCATCGATGGGGCAGTCATATGCGTCTGATTGGTGGACGTCACGGGTGCCCGATTTGGCATTGGATCCAACCATTGATTTAAATTTTTGGTTGGTTGTCTTGGGCACTGTTTTGGGTGTGGTAGGCAGTTGGGCGTCATTGAACAGAGTATTGAGCGCGGTGTCGATCAAGTGAAAAGGCAAAAGGTAAAAGGCCAAATTAAAAGGGTGGCAGAAAGAAGACCAAACGGTGCCTTTTTAGACATTCAAAGTGTGCGAATGGGATGGGTTTGTTGCTTTGTTTTTTTGATGATTTGCGGGAACGTGCGTGCGCAAACGGCGGGGGAATTGGAGACGCAGCTTCAGGTTGAAAAAGCAGCTTTAGACAGTTTGAAAGTGCGATTGGAATCGGAAGAGAAACAGTTGCAGCGCAACCGACAGAAACAAGAAACAGAAGCACAAGCTTTGACACAATTGGAACGCAATATTTTTCAGGTCAAAACAGAATTGCGTACGGTACAGCGCAAAGAACGAGATTTGGCACGCCGCCGAGGCAATACGCAACAAAGTTTGAGTCGATCAGAGGATCGTTTGAAAAAACGTGAATCGGGTATGGCGCAGCGTGCACGTCAAATGTATACGTTGGGTCGTCGGGGTACGTTGGAGATTTTGTTTTCATCTGAGTCGTTTGCCGATGCGGTCAAACGCATTCGATATTTAACACGTGTTGCCGAACAAGATCAGCGCGATTATCGGGCCTTGTTGAATGAACGCAAACGCGTTAGCAATTTATATGCGATACAAAGTGTGCAATATCGGCAGCAGCAATCCTTGTTACAAGGCAAGCTCAAAAACGAAAATCGGTTGCGAAGCATTGCGTCGGATAAAACGCGTACTTTGAAAAAACTCGAACAGAATGTTTCTAAGAAATTGCAAGCCATTCGAGAAATACGTGAGCAGGAAGCAGAATCTGCCCAACGCGTGGCGCAATTGATTAAAGAGGTACAAGAAGCACAATTGCGTGGCCAACGTTTGGTTGAATTACCTCCTTTCGATGTGGTTGGACATAAAGGAAAATTGGCTTGGCCCGTGTCTGGCAAGGTTGTTACCCAATTTGGTCGGTACCAAGACCCTGATTTGAAAACGTGGACCTTCAATCGAGGAATCAATATTACTGCGCCAGAAGGCACCAATGTTTTGGCTATTGCGCCGGGTGAAGTCGTAATGGTAGACTGGTTTCCTGGATACGGTCGGTTTGTTTTGTTGAGACATGCGGAACCGTATTTTTCACTCTACGGGCATTTGGATTCGGACTTGGTACAGGTAGAAGATATTATTCCTGCAGGTTCGGCGGTTGGAACGGTGGGCAGTACTGGGCGGTTGGATGGGATTTCTCAATTACATTTTGAAATTATGCAGGGCGAAGATCCTTTGGACCCAACGCTTTGGTTGGGGAAGAAGTAGCGTGTCGGGTTTTGCGAGTCGAACATAAAACCCAAAAGCGTGATGCGATTTGAATTGTATATGTGTGTTATCGTTTGCTGTTATTCTTTGCTGGATAAGAGTTGTTTGCCTGGAGGCAATCATGATGGATGTTGAAGAGGCGTTGGCGTTTTTTGATGTTGAAGGACCCTATTTGTTAACAACGCATGTCAATGCAGATGGAGATGGTGTGGGCGCTGTATTGGGTTTGGCGCATTGGTTGACGCAGACTGGGCGCAGTTATCAAATTGTGATTCATGATGAAAAACCCGATCCAAAATTTGGGTTCTTGCCTGGGTTTGAAAATTTAACACCCTGTGGTGCTGTGGAAAATACCAAACATTTTACGCGCGCTGTGGTGTTGGATACACCCACCATGTCAGAACGCCGTATTGGGGACGTGGCGAACTTAATTACCAATCAGACCCGTACATTAATTATGGACCACCACGCGGGAGATTTGGACGAAGGTGATGTGCGCTTTATCGATTCTGATGCCAGTGCTGCAAGTGAGTTGGTGTATCATCTGATTTGTGCGTCAGGTGAAAAATTAAGCCGTGATATGGCAACATGTTTGTATGCGGGTATCGCTTTTGATACCAAATTGTTCAAACATTCGCATCCTGAACGGGCGTTGCCTGTGTGTGCGGATTTGGCCTCATCGGGTGCCGATCCGCAACAGATTGCAGAAGATTTATTTTCTCATCAAACTCTTGAGACCATTGCGACGTTGGGATTTGCACTGTCACATTTAACGCTTCATGCACAAGGTCGTATCAGTACTTTGTATATTGATCATGCGACCTACACAAAGGGGGGCGATTTGGACCCCATCGTGGATCATGCGATGTCGATTGACGGTGTTGAAGTGGCTTTGTTATTTAAAGAGGACTCACCGGGTCGTCAACGGGTGAGTTTGCGCTCTCGCGGGGGTGTGGATGTGAATGCTGTGGCAAACCAGTTCGATGGGGGTGGGCATCAGCGCGCATCGGGATGTACGATTGATAGTACATTGGAAAGTGCACGTGATCAATTGTTGGCGGCGGTTGAGAAACATTTATAAAAAAGTCATAGGTCTACAAGTTGCAGGTCACAAGTCAGAATCGCAAAGATTGGCATGAGTTCTTGAGACTTGGGACCTTAAGACCTCTGATGGGTTTAATCTATTAAATAGTATGTGGAGACTTTTTGGATATGGATTTGTTGAAGTTGAAGACGTGGTCTACGGATGAAATTTTGGGTACGGTTGAAGAGGGGTTGACGATTAAAGGTCAGCCGGGTCGTTACGCGGATATGCTTGAAGGTAAAACCTTGGCGATGTTGTTTCAAAAAACATCAACGCGTACCCGCGTATCATTTGAAGTGGGTATGCATCAATTGGGTGGGCAAGCTGTTTTTTTAGACTGGAGTGCCACCAATTTTGGGTTGGCCGATTTGGCCGATGAGGCTCAGGTTTTATCGCGGTATGCCAATGTGATTATAGCGCGTATGCTTCGGCATGATGATTTACGGCAATTGGCTTCGGGTTCAGAAGTGCCCGTGATTAATGGGTGTTGTGATCGCTACCATCCTTGTCAGGCATTAGGCGATTTGTTAACCATTTTGGAAGTGCGTGGTAAACTCGAAGGTGCTCATGTGGTTTATGTGGGTGTGCGAAATAATGTGTGTAACTCTCTGATTGAAGCGTGTACAAAAGCGGGTGTGCGTATTACGGCTGTAACACCCGAGGTAAATGAGCCAGCAGAAGACACAGATCTCATTACCCGAGCCAAGGCAACGGGTTTGTTCGAAGAAACATTGGATCTGGAGGCTGCTGTTGCCGATGCGGATTTTATTTATACCGATACTTGGATTGATATGGAGTTTTTTAACAATCCCGAATTTGAAGATGAAAAAAATAGACGCGTGAAGGCTTTTTTGCCTTATCAGATTAATGCTGAACTGTTGACCAAAACAAAAGCTTTGGTGATGCATTGTTTGCCCGCACACAAGGGGTATGAAATTACGGGAGATGTGATGGCGAGTGACAGGTGCATCGCGGTAGATCAGGCGGAGAATCGGATGCACAGTCAAAAAGCAGTTTTGATGCGTCTGATTGGGCCGGAGAAAATCAAGTAAAAAGTAAAAAGTAAAAAAGTAAAAATTCACCTACCCCGGCCTTTCCTGAAGGAAGAAAAGCCAGAGGCAAAAAGAGAAAGATGCTTCATTGGGAGCGATGGTTGAATAACTTATATGGCATTGGAAAATATCATGGCAGCAGAAGACAAAAGCGTTGATGAGGAGAAAAAAGAAACCCCTCAAACGCTCAGGGAAAAGATTGAGAATCATACCGCACGGGTTGCGGTGATTGGGTTGGGGTATGTGGGATTGCCGCTGGCGGTTGAGATGGGTAAGGTTGGTTTCGATGTAACTGGCGTGGATACCTCTGCTCGAAAAGTTGAATTGGTGGCTTCTGGAAAATCAGATGTGTTGGGTATTTCAGAATTTGAAGTGGCGGGCTTAAAGGCTGTGGGCAAGTTAAGTGCGACGCAAAGTTATGATTGTATTGATGTCGCAGATGTGGTGGTGGTGTGTGTGCCAACACCACTGGATAAGACACGGGACCCAGATGTGTCGTTTATATTGAGTGCTTTTGGTGAAATAAAAAGCCGATTGCACGGTGATCAACTTGTCATTTTAGAAAGTACGACCTATCCAGGAACAACATATGAATTGGTTTTGCCCTTGCTTGAAGAAAGCGGTTTGAAAGCTGGGCAGGATTTTTATTTGGCATTTTCTCCTGAGCGTGTGGATCCTGGCAATCAAATTTATACCATTACCAATACGCCCAAAGTTGTGGGCGGCATTACGGAAGTTTGTACGGAAGTGGCCTCGCACTTTTATCAGCAATTGATTACAGATGTGGTGCCTGTGTCTTCTACACAAGCGGCAGAGATGGCCAAATTGTTGGAAAATACGTTTCGCAGTGTGAACATTGGTTTGGTTAACGAAGTGGCATTGATGTGTGATCGGTTGGACATTGATGTGTGGGAAGTGATTGATGCAGCAGCAACCAAACCGTTTGGATTTATGCCATTTTATCCGGGCCCAGGTTTGGGTGGACATTGCATTCCTATTGACCCACATTATTTGGCGTGGAAATTAAAGACGCTGGATTTTAATGCACGCTTTATAGAATTGGCCAGTGAAGTGACGCGCAGTATGCCTGCGCATGTGGTCAGTAAAGTGGTTGATGTGTTGAATGATTTTGAGAAAAGTTTAAAAGGGTCATCCGTTTTGATTTTGGGCGCCACTTACAAACCCGATGTGGGCGATGTGCGTGAGTCACCGGCTTTGGATATTTTGGAGATGTTGCAAGAAAAAGGCGCAAAGGTATCTTATCACGATCCGTTTATTCCGAAAATTCAAATTGATATGTTGGATTTGACATGTGTCGACTTGGATGAGGCGCGCTTGAAAAAGGCAGATTGTGTGGTGATTACCACACACCACAGTGCGTATGATTATGAATGGATTGTACAACAGGCGCGTTGTGTGGTGGACACACGCAATGCAACAAAGCATGTGCGGGGTGCAAAATCGAATGTTGTAAAATTGTAATCGTGTAGGTTTGACGCTTGTATGTGGGAGGGTTTTATGCGCATTTTGTTAACTGGTGGTGCGGGTTTTTTGGGGTCTCATCTGTGTGAATATTTGTTGGATCAAGATCACGAAGTAATCGTGATGGACAATTTGTTGACTGGTAATGTTGATAATCTCGGGCACTTGTTTGGTCGTGATGGATTTACGTTTATCAATCATGATGTGATCAACTACATTTATGATCAAGGGCATTTGGATTATGTGTTACACTTTGCCAGCCCTGCCAGCCCAGATGACTATATGCGGTATCCGATTCGTACCATGAAGGTGGGCGCACACGGCACACACAATGCTTTGGGTGTGGCCCGTGCCAAAAAGGCCAAGTTCTTTTTGGCCTCCACGTCAGAATCTTATGGTGACCCCTTGGTTCACCCCCAACCCGAAACCTATTGGGGCAACGTAAACCCGATCGGTACACGTGGCGTATACGACGAAGCCAAACGATTTGCTGAAGCGATGACGATGGCCTATCATCGAGAGAGTGGTATTGACACACGCATTATACGTATTTTTAATACTTACGGACCACGTATGCGTAAAAAAGACGGGCGTGCAATTCCCAACTTTATCAATCAGGCCTTAGAAGGTGAACCCCTCACGGTGTGGGGAGACGGCAGTCAAACGCGCAGTGTGTGTTATGTGTCGGATTTGGTTGATGGGATTTATAAGTTGATGCATGCCGATTATCACGAGCCGGTGAACATTGGCAACCCTGCCGAAGAAATTTCGATGAAGGACTTGGCGACCAAAATTTTGAAAATGACAGAAAGCAAGAGCGAAATTGTGTTTAAACCCAACGCTCAAATTGGTGATGATCCCAAAGTTCGCCAGCCCGATATTACATTGGCCAGAAAGTTGTTGGGATGGGAACCCAAGGTCAGCCCAGACGAAGGTTTGCGGTGGACAATCGAGTGGTTTAAGAACAATTAAAACTCACCTACCCCCTAACCCCCTTCCTAAAGGGGATATAACTCATTGATTATCTAAATTTTAGACTTTTGATCTTTAGACTTGGGATTTGAAGCTTGAGACCTATGATTGATAAAAGAGTTGAATGGTTATGATCGCTTGACTGAATGTATGAAGTTGGATATATTTCTCGCGTGGTGTGGGGGCGACTTGGCTTCGACGGGAGTGGGGAGATAATGGTTGCGTGTCGAGGTTCCTAATCACCTCGTAAAACAATTGGGAAAAAATTGTACCTGCGAACGATAATACGTACGCAATGGCTGCCTAACTAACCGTTACGCAGTCCGTTCTACCAGACTTCGCCTGTGTGGTCTGGATAGAGCGCCGACTAGAGCAGGCTAGTTCAGGCGCCTCCGCGCGAGGGCCTCCGAACGAATCTTAATCGCGCTGGCACTTCTGCGACCCTGTCTATCGGGGCGCGAAGCGTGAGAATGTGTAAATAGATAGGCTACACACGTAGACGCTGTTGTTAAGTTGCTTTCGGACGCGGGTTCGATTCCCGCCGCCTCCACTAAAATTTTCAATCGCAACCTCCTTTAAAATAGGAAGTTGCGATTTTTGGTTTTGGGTGGTTTGCCAAAGTGCATACATAGTGCATAGATCATTCTGAGCAGGGCTCTTCGGGAATTGCACTTGTTGGCGCGTTATTATGACTGTATCTTTAGAAGACGTATAAATAAGGAAAACAGATATGGCACAAGTAAAAGTCTACTATGACAAAGTAGGGAACACGCTAACCGTGTGGTTTGGTGATTCTCAAAATGAGTATGTTTGTGAAGAAACAGGTGATGAAATCATTTTAATGAAAGACAAATCGGGAGAAGTGATCGGGTTTGAAAAGCTGAACTATTCACTTACCGGGGCAGAGTCTCTCAATGTGGCTTTTGAGGCGTTGGCAGTATAGCGTTTCAAAAACTTGAATATTATATTTCGGTGATAGAGAACGGACACTCCTATGCAAATTATAAGTAAGCTTGAGAAAAGAGGTCAAAGATGGCCCAAACGGTTGAAGTGATAATCGATGAGGCAGGTAATATTCATCTTCTGGAATCCATAAAAGTGCGAGGACAACGGCGTGCATTAGTTACGATTTTAGAAGAAGAACCCATAGAAAAAATAAACGAGACAGCTTTGTTGAGCGAAAAAGCATTGGCAGAAGATTGGAATCGGCCAGAGGAAGATAAAGCATGGTTACACCTTCAATTGGATCAATAGTTTCGAATGGTTGCGGAGATGACCAAAAACATATTTGAGGAAAATTGGCATGGCTAAAACTACCATAGAAATCCCTGATGATCGTATGTCAGAATTAGATGCGTACAAAAATCGATTGGGAGAAATATTGCTTTTGGGTTTATCTCAAATCAAAATTCAAGAAACCCTTTTGCTGTATAAAAGAGGTCTTATTTCCATTGGTCGTGCAGCAGAATTGACAGGTTTAACAGAGTTGGAAATGATTCATCAAGCACGAGCCAATAGCATACGACCCGGTTGGAATGATGAATTGGTGAAGGAAGAATTGTCATGATCGCTTTTTTTAATGCTAACTGATGAGATTGTATCTGATTTATGCCGTTTGTTTCTAAAAAAAGTATACAATCACGAACTCAATAAGAACCGGGGAAGCACAGCAGTGCTTCCCCGGTTTCTGGTTTCTGGTCAAATAGATTGCCCTATTTCAAATGGTCCCAATTCTCAAAGATGTAATGTTTGTCATTGGGCCATGTGAAAGGATGGGTGATGTCTGTGGGGCGGTTGAAAGGTTTGAACCATTGCTCCTTTGCCGATGAAGCCACGCCAAGACCCTCAATGAGGTGGATGCCATCGGTTTGTGGGAGATCAAAAAATTACCAATCTAAAGTATTGTCTTATTGTTTCAAAGTGTATATATTTAACTATAAATATATACACTTTGAAAGAGTGGTTTATGTATAAATTGTACGAAAAAAAAATTCTGGATCTCGCTAAACAGCAAGGCGTTCTTCGCCCTCGGGATCTCACGCCATACGAAATCCCTCGTGTTTATCTTGGCAGACTTGTCGCGGATGGACTCTTGCGACGCGTGGGGCGTGGTCTTTATATAGGCGCAGATGCAGATCCGACAGAACACCATTCGCTTGCCGAAGCTTGTAAACGCGTTCCACATGGCATAATATGTTTGCTTTCTGCATTGCAATTTCATGATTTAACGACACAATTACCTTATGAAATTTGGATGACCATATCACAAACAGCGCGTTTGCCAAAGGTTGATCAACCGGCCATACGGTTTCATAGATTTTCGGGGCCTGCACTAATAGAGGGGGTTGAGGAATACCGGATTGAAGGGGTTCTGGTAAAAGTTTACAATCCGGCTAAAACCGTTGCAGACTGTTTTAAATATCGCAACAAGATTGGACTTGATGTGGCAATAGAAGCTCTTAAGGATTGCCTCTACCAGCGCAAAGCAACGCCAAGCGAATTGTGGGACTATGCAAAAGTGTGTAGAATGACAAACGTTATGAAGCCGTATGTGGAGGCCATGCAGTGAAAAGACAAAAACCTTCGAATCTCTCATCATCCGTTCATCAGCGCTTGCTGAATTTACGCGATGAATCAAACCAAGGTTTTAATCTACTCCTGACAAGATATGCACTCGAACGATTGCTTTACAGAATTTCGAAATCAGAATATGCAAATCAGTTCATTTTAAAAGGTGCTCTGCTTTTTGTGGTTTGGAAATGGGGTTCTTATCGTCCCACGCAAGACATGGATCTGCTGGGATATGGTGGGTCTTCATTTGAAAGTGTTAAGGATCTATTCCAAAAAATCTGTCATGTTGATGTTGAGCCAGATGGCCTCCAGTTTGACTCAGAGAGTATCACTGTGCAAGAAATTCGAGAAAACCAGGAATATGAAAGTCAGAGAATTCATATGGTAGCGAATTTGGGAAATGCAAGGATTAAACTGCAAATTGATATGGGATTTGGAGATGTTATTACACCATCTGCCCAAGTGATTGATTATCCAGTATTACTTGATTTTCCCAAACCTCATATCCGTGTTTACCCTCCTGAGACAGTCATTGCAGAAAAACTACAAGCCATGGTTATTCTTGGTATGCAAAACAGTCGAATGAAAGATTATTATGATCTCTGGCAACTCGCTCAGCACTTTACTTTTGAAGGTAATACATTGACTGCAGCAATCAGTGCAACGTTTAGCCATCGACAGACAGATATACCCACAGATTTCCCTGTTGGATTAACAGATGTGTTTGCCGAAGATGTACAGAAAACTACACAATGGCAGGCATTTCTCAGTCGTATTTCGGTTGATAATAGAACGAAATTTAAAGAGGTCGTTGATGACTTGAGAGCGTTTTTAGGTCCCCCACTTTTTGCTGCCCGTAAAAATGAATCTTTGCAGAAATCTTGGAACGATGGTGGACCTTGGATTATGCATAAAGTTTAATGTTTTAGGCAGACCAAAGATCAAAATAAACCGGGGAAGCACTGCTATGCTCCCCCGGTTTCTGGTTTCTGGTCAAATAGATTGCCCTATTTCAAATGGTTCCAATTTTCAAAAATGTAGTGTTTGTCATTTGGCCAGGTGAAAGGATGGGTGATATCTGTGGGGCGGTTGAAGGGTTTGAACCATTGCTCCTTTGCCGATGAAGCCACGCCAAGATCCTCAATGAGGTGGATGCCATCGGTTTGTGGTGCGTCGAGAAATTCGTGGTCAAAGTCACCGACAACTGCGCCGATAAGATTGTCTACCTCTGTGCGCAAGTTTTCTGATGAATGATTCTTGAACATCGCCCATTCAGTAGACCAAACTAAGAGCAAGGTTTCCGCCAAGCAGGCTAAGCCAGCGGGTGCCGGTGTGAAGGTTTTGAAAGCAAGACTGTGATGGCTCGCCAGTAAATTTTCAATGAATGGTTCGTCCAATTGCAATGCAATCGCTGTGGGGAGCCTTTGGTAGAGCCATGTGTTTTCAAAATACTCTGACATGCCGTCATTTTTCTGTGCGCCATATTCACACGCGATTCTCGGCCATCTACCGAAACGTGGTCCTCCACTACGCAAAAAAGGCCGGGGTGTATTTCCCCGGCCTGAGTCCTCATGCGCTTCGGGCAACCGCAGCTACGAGCGCTTTGCTTAATGGTGCTGATTTAACACGTGTACAAGAATGGCTTGGCCACGCAGATATTTCAACAACAAGGCTGTACGACAAACGGAAAATGAAACCTGAAGACAGCCCATCATTGAAAGTGGGATATTGAAACGCAATAAAATCTCAGGGGCTATACTGCTCATCCAATCCCACATCAGGAGACGTTACCCAGAAACCGTTTCCAGTGGTAGTGCTTCTACAGAAAGTCGATATCCCAAACCTTGAAGAATCTTCTCTACGGTCTGAAAATGCGGTCTTCCTTCTTCGGCGAGCGCTTTATAAATGTTACTTCGATTCAAGCCAGTTTCTTTGGCCAATTTGCCAAGACCCCCTCGCGCCTCAGCCACGTCTCTTAACGCCAACAAAAAGGCTTCGGCATCGCCATCCTTTTGATGTTCTTCTAAAGCAACCTCCAAATATACTTTGGCTTTTTCTGCGTCTTTCAGTTCTTCAATATGCCACGATTTAAATGATCGCATCTTTCTCATTACTTTGACTCCCTATATTCTGAAAAAAACGCCTGCGCACGCACAATATCGCGATCCTGCGTGCTTTTATCTCCTGCGCAAAGCAGCAAGATAACCCTATCCCCCACCTCTCCAAAATACACCCGATAACCCGGACCAAAATCCAGTCGCAGTTCTGATACACCCGCCCCGACCGATTTACAGTCTCCCAAATTTCCCGCTTCAACCCTTCTGAGTCGGTTGCGGATTCGCGCTTGTGTCTTGACATCCCTTAGGGCGTCATACCATTCGGTAAATGGCTCTTTCCCACGACGCGTCTGGTATATTTCCAGATTTCTTTCTGACATATTTAATTGTATGCCATAGCATACAAAAAAGCAAACACTTTGTTTTACTTTTTGCCGATTTCATTTTTCAGTATAACGATAAATTTCGCTTGGGTTCCTCTCCCCGAGCGGCTGTGAAGAATACGGGACTACCGATCCAATATTTTGAGTATAAAGAGTATTATACTCAATAATTCTATACAAATACAATTATTGCTCCCTGCTCTGGCCATTGTTCCATTTCCCAGCGCTTTTGCATCAAACATGGCACCGGATGTAAATACTGGCTATAATAATCTTAAGTATGCGATGGAATACAAAACCAATTTAAGGAGACGTGAAATGAACAACACCATCCGCATTTACACCGAAGACAAACACTGATGTGTACTGGAAATAGGGGACACACCGAGAAGCCATTTTTTTAGCAAGATGCCGATGAAAATAGAGGTATAAAATTGTTTGAGTTTGCATAAGACATCTTATATTGTGTTTGGTGAATAGATGTAGATTTAGAGTTTTTTTGAAGGCTATAGAGTGATATTTATCTGTTGTCAAATAAGCCCCATTTGAGTTCCAGATAGGTGCACGCTGGGTACACACTTTTGATGTAAAACGGGTTGTACCGAGTGTTAAAATGTGTTCATTTTCTGTCACAATACCCAATAAATTATTGTTTTCAATAGGTTTTGATCGAAAAGTGTTTCTGTTTTGTACAAGTGTTGAAAATTCTTGGATGAGATTCGATTCCCGCCGCCTCCACCAAAAACTTGAGTCGCAACCTCCTTTAAAATAGGGGGTTGCGATTTTTGGCTTTGGGGTATGTTTGGGGCGCGTACATACTATGTACATAGAATTGCTTGTGCAGTGTTAGCTGGAATTGCACTTGTTGGCTCCTTGTTATCACCGTATCTTTGGAATGTAACTTTATGGTTTGTCACCTCCACTCATAATCTTGAACGATATGATGATGCCAATTATAAACGAAAACATTCGAGCGATTGTTGATATGGTGGTCGAGAAAAGATCCCCTGAAATGATTGTTCTATTTGGTTCTTATGCACGTCAGGAAGATCAATGGGATAGTGATTTGGATCTCCTTGTCGTAACGGAAACCAGTTTGACACCTTTAGAGCGTGTTATGGATATCCGAAGGTTGTTTGAACCTGCTCCCTGTCCACTTGATGTTTTGGTGTATACTCCGAGTGAGGTTGCTTATTGGCGTGAAAGTCCTTCGTCCTTTATATCTCAAATATTAAGTGAGGGTCATATCTTATATGACCGAACCACAAAAAAAGTTGGTCAAACAGTGGGTTGATAAAGCTTTAAATGATCTGCTCAACGTCACCAATAATTTAAATGCAGATCATACGCCTTGGGACACGGTATGTTTTCACTGCCAACAGGCTGTGGAAAAATATCTTAAGGCGATTTTAGCGATACAAAACCAACCCATACCTAGAACCCATGATCTTGAACAACTCCACATATTGGTTCAAGATTGGGTTCCTATTTTATCGGAGCACCTTGAAGATTTGCGCTGGTTGACAACATATGCCATTGTAAGTCGTTATCCTGTGGAAATTATCGAACAATCTGCAGAAGAAGATGAAGGATTACGTGCATATGCTATCGCTCAAATGGTGCAGAGGTTTTGCGAACCTATTATTGAGAGTCATTTGACGCGTTAAGCTTATCCTTATTTATGAGGTCATTATGATGAATAAATAGGAGAATAATATGTCTATCGAACCAGAGGCACCCATTAAAGACGAAATCATGGACGGATTATGGTCAATCAAGGATCAGTTAGCTGCATCCGCAGGAAACGACCTCAAAAAATTAGTTAGTAAAATGAATGATATTGCTGCACAGCAAAAAAACTCAGATCAAGGGATTCAGAAAAAATAAGAGTTGGTCCAATTTTATTGATAGGGTTTATCAGCGTATCATTGACGAAAAAGCCGGGAAAGTGGCTCAACACTTCCTCGGCTTTTTTTGTTTTTCCTGATCTGGATCATGAGACCGTTTCATCTTCATCTTCTTCGGACCATGTCATCGTGAGCTTCACATCCGGCAGGTCCTTTGCGATCTCACTCACCTTTCATTCAACATCCACCCGGTACACCTGCGCGTGGCCGGGATGCGCGCTGTTGATGAATAGGCTCCGCCCGTCCGGGCTCCAGGCCGGGCGAGCGGGCTCCCACTGTCCGTCTCCGGATGGGCCTGAGGGCGTCCGCTCTTGTAATAGGCATGCGCCCAGCTCAGATAGGCACGCTCGCTCGGATTTCGGAGCAGACAGCTCTGGGTTGATACTCGTTCAGATCGTTCTGTAATACTTTTAATGCAAACGTGAAGCGCATTATGTACCTGAGCCCGTTTCCTGGGGAATTGGACTTGTTGGGGTGTGTTGATCGCAGTATCTTTGATTGTATTCACATATTCAGAGCCAGTTCCCGCGCGTTGCCAGTGGGATTCGATATTCGATATTGCTTCTGTTACCCTTCATAATACTTCTTCTCAAGCAAAAGGACACCTATGCCCAACACATCACTCGACGATCTTTCCCCTAACGCCCGTGACCTCGCAGAACAGTCCTTCGCCTGGTCGGAGCCGCGATGGGACACGGACAAAGCACTTTTAGGTTCCAACCCTGCGGGCTCGGAAGCCCCGGGAAGGCTCATGGTTCGGAACTCCGTCTGGACTGCCGTGGGATTCTTGCTTCGGAATACCGAGGGGGATACCGAGAGGGCATCTCGAACCATAGACGCTATCATCGACCAGCAACTCGACGAACCTGGGATGCCTTACCACGGCACCTACTATCGATATGTGGGAGAACCTCATCCCCCGGGCAAAGACGCTGTGATGTGGAAGGACTACGACCCGAACTGGCGGCAGTTTATTGGCCTCGGACTGGCCACGGTCCTCGAAGAGTACGAAGATCGACTTTCGTCTGACCTGATCGCAAGAATGGATCGATCGCTGGAACTCGCAGTTGTTGGAGAGCTACCCGATCGGTGTCCGCCAACATACTCGAACATTGCCTTGATGAAGACCGCAATGAACGTGTGGGTTGGCAAACGATTGGGTCGCCCCGAAATGATCGCTTACGGAGAGTCGTTCGGTGCAGAAGTTCATCGTTTGTTTAAAGAGAACGATGCCTTTGCTGAATACAACTCGCCGACCTACTACGGTGTCAATCTGTATGCGTTGGGATTCTGGCGTCGATACCTGTCTGACAGTTCGGTGCACACCCTCGGGCACGATCTTGAGGCAGGTCTGTGGCGGGATATCGCACGCTACTACCACGCAGGTTTGATGAATCTGTGCGGACCGTTCACGCGTAGCTATGGAATGGACATGACACACCATACGGCGCTTGTCAGTCTCCACATCTGGATGGCCTACGGGAAGTCTCGGACACCGTTTCCGGAAGGTGGCGAAATCAACAGTGAGTTTGCGTACGGACCTTGTTTTGCGATCTATGACGCAGCGCCGCCGGAAGACATCGCATCGGTATTTGAGTCTTTCGAAGGACCCCGCACGATCGCGCGTGGGATTACGACTGAGCCGCGACGAACCGCAACGGCAGTGATCGAAGAAGACCTTATGCTGGGTGCAGAATCGACGGGCGAGTACTCGGCACGCAGCTACCAACATCATCCGATCACCGCGCACTGGCGCAGCCCCAACGGCGAGGTC
>JABIFK010000446.1 GCA_018650745.1 Candidatus Latescibacterota bacterium
GCAACATCCCTCACCCTACCAAACTCGCCCTGAAAGAGCACTTCTTGACCCACCGCTCGACCACCTTCGCTGCCCAAAGTAATTCGATACAGCGCCTGATCTTTCAGGGTGACAAGCAACAAACTCCCGTTCCAACCCGGAATACTTGTAGAGGTATAAAACTCTGCCCCAGCAGGGGCGATTGTCGGCGTCCAAACGGCGATAGGTTCGTTCACATCGTTCTCTCGGCAAAATTGTGCCTCAGCACCACCAAAAACATCTTCGTCGTGGCAATATCCGTGGACCTCTGGCCAGCCATGATTCCGGCCTACTAGAATCAAATTGATTTCATCATTTGAACTGGGCCCGTGCTCGGTGGCGTACAGAGTATTTGTTGATGGCGCAAATGCCAAACCTTGTGGATTGCGATGCCCAAACGAAAAGATTTCTGTGGCGAACGGATTGCCGGGCGCAGCACGACCATCCAAATCTAACCGCAGCAACTTGCCAGCAAGGGAATTAAGATCTATGGCACGATTTGGGCCTTCGGCATCACCTGTCGTCATATACAGCAACCGATCTGGGCCTATAAGCAACCTTGAACCATTGTGGTTAAAACTCCCCGGTATGTCATCAAGGAGTGTCTCTTGACTGTGCAATTGAAAGCCATCAAAACCCGCTCGCACCAATCGATTTTTCACTGACCCGCCACCGCCATCATAGGAGTGCGCAAAATAGATTGACGAATTTGCGGGAAAATCAGGGTGCAAGGCCATGCCCATTAGGCCACTTTCACCGCGTTCCAAAACCCCAGAAATGGTACCAACTTCTTGAGCCAGCCCGGATGATGTATCAACAACAGTTACAGTCCCATTTCTTTGGGTAATCCATAACTTACCATCTGATGCAAGTACGAGGTCCCAGGGCGTATTGAGATCACCAACAAGGGTACGGATCTTAAATCCACCCCGGTTTACTCCAGGAATTGTTTCTGTGGGCACAACTTCGGGTCCTTTGTCGGGTTCTGGATCTGGGCTTTGAGGATTATTGCCACAGGCAAAGAGACAAAGCACCCCCCCAACAAAACCAACAGAACTTTTCTTCATAAACGCCTTCATTGATTTCTCCTCTTCACTCAGTTCAAAGTTTGGATATGATCTTAGTGAAAGCAAACACTGAGCCATGCGAGAAATGGACGCATTCTAAGAAAGTTGGTAAAGCTGCACGTGAACCAGTATCGATGCCTGAAACGGTTAAGCCAAAAAAAGCAGACCCAAAGTACTGTTTTTAAGCAACCTAAAAATTCACACGGTCCTTTATAACAATTTCCAAAATACATGAATGAACTTTCTACAACTTGATGTGAGATGTTTTTTTTCTTGAATCATATGTTTTCATGATATTTTGATAATTGAAAATATGCTCATGTATTAAACACAAAAACATCAAGACCTGAGCATCCGTCTTAAAAGTTGGCCTTTATGACCTTTGGGAAGTTCTAACACACGTGCAATCACTCTTGGATATTTATAAGCCGCAAGCTCTTTGCGACAATAACACAGCAGATCTGCTTCATCAAATTCGCCAACGATATACGCTTTGATCTCTTGACCACATTTTTCATCGTCAACACCTACAACCGCAGCTTCGATAACACCTGGAAACGCGCAAAGAACAGACTCAACTTCTGCTGGGTAAACATTGTAGCCATTTCGGATAATCATATCCGTTTTCCTATCTACCAGAAAAACATCCCCGTCTTCATCCAAAAAACCCAGATCCCCAGTGTGCAACCATCCCCTCTTAATCGCCAACTCAGTCTCTCGGACGTCATCGTGATAGCCCTTCATAACAGCTTGTCCACGAACAACGATTTCACCAACCTCCCCAGCAGGCACACGTTGACCTTGTTCGTCTACCACACGAATCTTCACACCTCGGATAGCTCGACCAACACTGCCATCTTTGCGAGGTATGCCAGGTGACCTGAAAACAATCACGGGCGAGGTCTCTGACAGACCATAGCCTTCCAACACGGAAACCTGAAACTTATCTTCAAATGCCTTTACAACATCTTGATTTATCGGAGCCCCCCCAACAAGACAATATTGGAATCGCTCGAGGGCCTTGGACGATAAATCTGGCAAGGCCAACATTTCTTTTATCATTCGGGGAACGGCAGCAAGAATTGTCACGTGGTCTTGGGCAATTTGATGAACCAAGTTGTGTGCATCAAATTTTGCCACATACGCAACGCACCCGCCGCTTAAGAGAGGGGCATTTTGCATACACGTTTGCCCAAAGCTGTGAGAGAGTGCCAATAGAGCCAATGTGCAATGCCCAGGTCCCCACACATTCAAAGGTTCAGACGGGTGTTCTAAGCTTCGTTCAGAAACCCAGAGGGCATTTGAATACAAGTTAAAGTGTGTAACCTCTGCGCCCTTGGGTCTGCCAGTTGTGCCTGAAGTATAGAAAATCACTGCTGTATCGTCAGGTGAAGTTTCAAAGGGTTCAAAGCCAACCTCTTTTGCTGACTGACATTTGTCTAAATCCACAGCAAGACTGCTAATTTGCGGCAGGTCTATCATGGCAGGCCGTGGCTGGACACGCGAGACACTTTCCCGAACAATCTCACAGGTCAAATCAGAATGTACTATGAGAATGGTTTGTGAGTGTTCTAGACAATACGCAACTTCTCTGGCAGATAAGAGCGTATTAATCGGCACAACGATGCCGCCTGCGGCCAGTATTGCAAAATAAGCAACCGTAAACTCTGGCCGGTTTTCACTCATCAAAGCAACACGATCACCTGGTTTCAATCCCTTAGTCTGTAAAGTACAACCAAATGTGACTATTTTTGCTTCCAAACTTTGATACGATAAACCACAAGCCAACGCCATTTCATTTGGGTATTTTTGTGCGGATTCAAAAACGATTGATGCAAGATTCAAAGACAAATCAGATGACTCCCATAAACATAAGTGGCACAACTAAATGGATGGAATTTCTGCAAGCGATTCAAATACAAAATCTGGCTCAATACCCATCGCCGCGATATCTGTTCGATTCGCAACTCCAGTCAGCATCAAAGCAGTTGCCATACCGCCAGCAATACCCATAGCAATATCGGTTTCCAAACGATCACCGACCATCAAACATTGAGACGGAGGCAATCCCAAATGCCCCAAGACTGTATCTATTATGATAGGAGATGGTTTTCCGATGACACCATCAATAGGCCTCCTGAGTAACGCCTCCAAAGCAGCAATGGTGGCCCCTGCATCTATGATTTCATCATCAGGCATTGGACAAACCAAGTCGGGGTTGGTAGCCCAAACTTGAGCTCCAGCTTTGGCAGCGTGATACGCAAAGTGGATTTTTTCATAACTGAGCCCACGATCCAAAGACACCAAAACCACATCTGTGTCGGTGGGATCATTCGCCATTTGCAGCCCCGCCTCTTTCAATTCCTTTATCAAGGGCACTTCACCCAAGACATACAGTTTTGCATCGGGCATCTCCTGCTGAAAATACAAAGCAGCCACATACGAAGAATTGATCACCTCATCTTTTGCTGTTTCTATCCCCAACCGACTTAATTTGTCTGCAAAGGCATGCCTACTTTCTGTGGGTTTGTTTGACAGAAATAAGACCCGCCCCCCAGAATTACGCAATTTCAAAATGGTTTCTTTGGCTTTGGGCAACAAGGCCTCGCCAAGATAAATCGTACCGTCTAAATCGAAAATATAACCTTTAAAACGCATTTGAAAAATCCCTTGTAATAACATGACTTTGGTCTAATATTGTGTGCTCACCCAGAAATAACCTCACAAGGAATAATAGGAGTAACTTTTGACACCGATCGAAATTAACGACTCTTGGCCAACAACTCCAAAAGAAGAATCCTTCTGGCAAACACAAACTGAACAGTTTATGCTGGACCCGAGTGAGACTTATCTCAACACGGGGTCTTGGGGGTCTCTACCTCGACCCGTTTTTGAATCAATGGTTCAAGGTTTAGAAGCACTTGAAGGCAACCCAACCCGAAACCGAGGCATTCTATTGGACAAGTTGAGAGAGGCCAGAGAAACTATTGGTAACTTTATCAACGCGCCAGCAGAAGACATTGCTTTTGTCCAGAATGTGACAGTTGCTATCAACATGGTCGTGCACGGGTTGACTTGGCAGGCCGGAGATGAGATATTGGCTTCAGATCAAGAATACGGCGCAATCGATAACTGTCTCGACCACGCAGAAAAGCTCTGGGGTGTAAAGGTGACCCGCGCTGCAGTGCCCATCCCCGCATCTGACCCAGAAGACATAGTTGCTGCTTTTCGGAAAAAAATTACAAAAAAAACCAAGCTGTTGGTCTGTAGCCATATTGCCACGCGCACCGGGGTGATTATCCCCGTCCATCTCTTGGCAGATCTGGCTCACGAGCACGGTGCACGCATTGCCGTGGATGGCGCGCACGCGCCAGGGATGATCCCATTAGACCTCATAAAAAGCGGTGTCGACTTTTACGGTGGGAATTGCCATAAGTGGTTATGCGCCCCAAAGGGCACAGGATTCTTATATACACGCCCAGAACACCAAGCCAACCTTCACCACCTAATCGTGAGTTGGGGGTATAACAAAAATGGCCCCAGCAAAGAAGACAGCGGCCTTAAAATAAACAATCAACCCTACATGTGGCAACTGGAACATTGGGGAACGCGTGAAATGGCGGGATACGGTGCGATAAAAGAAGCGGTAGATTTTCAAAATAACATAGGAAAAGAGAAGATTCTTCAACGCGGTCAACAACTGGCTGGGTATTTTCGAGATCAACTTGTCGACGCACCGTGGGCAGAGCTGTGCACGCCGACACACCCAAAAATGACAGGTTCTATCACAACCTTTAGATATTCAAGTTTTGACTTTGAAAAATTCAACCCATCCCTTTACAACGACCATCGTATTACCACACCTGTTTTTAATGAAGAGAATGGAGTGGCGCAACGCGTCTCAACCCATATTTACAATTCCTTTGAACAAGTTGACCAGCTTGTTGATGTGCTACGCGCTTTCCAAGCGAAGTTTTGAGGAACTAGATCCAACCTTTGTCAATATAGCACGTGTCTTCGACTGTGCTTAGTTGCACATATTGTCTTCTGGTGTCCAACGTTTCATTCAGAACCTCAGTAGTGATCCGTTGTGGTATCACTTCACCCATCAAGCCCTCAACCAACACCCTCCCATCCATGAGTGTTTGCACATCCCCGAAAACGAGCTTTTGGACCGTGGGTGCAATATCCACCACGCCACTTGCAATAACACTCTCCTCACCTTTCTTAAAACTCGGACCGGCAGCGACAAGTACGTTATGTAAGTCATAAGGACTACAAGACCCGTGCGAAGCAAGCCCCCCCGAACCAAATACATGACCAGGGACACCGTATTCATTCTCAAGCTCTGACCACCGACGCGAAAACATCACATCGGGCGTTCTGATGTGGTTCAGTTTGGGTACATCAAAAGAAAAAGTCCCAGCAATATGGCCATTCGTTTGTTTTTCAGCACCTCTTGTAAAAATTGGCCCGACAAAGTCTTGACGAACCAAAAAGTTCACAACAGCTTCCAAGCGATCTTTGTACCCCTCCCTTAACACCACACCATTTCCAGTCCACACCAAACTATCCAAGTCAAAACCCGCCTGCACAAAAGCTTCGCGATGATCAAAAGGCTCAGCCAACGATGAAAAACCGTGATCTGAGCAAACCAAAATATCAGCGCTTCCGCACACCTCCAAGAGTTTTGCCAATCTGTTATCATTTTCGCGAATTGCCCGAAGTGACAAATCTGCCCCTAAACCAGCTTTATGCTGAGTTAAATCGGGGTCACATAACCATCCGAAGACAACGTCGTAGGTCTGTGCGTCAATTGCATCTGCCATCAGTTGTACTGCGAGATCATTCCATGAGGTAGCAGGCACTGATTCTGGTGGTAGAGGTCCATATTTCGTTTCGATATCACGTCGTAAATATTCAGGGTGGACAACCCCCCGAACGTTAATCATATGCCCCATGTCGGGTGCACATTGCACCCAAGATGAACCGGGTGACCCGGAGCTAAAGATC
Source organism: Candidatus Latescibacterota bacterium (assembly GCA_018650745.1). Taxonomy (GTDB): domain Bacteria; phylum Latescibacterota; class UBA2968; order UBA2968; family UBA2968; genus JABIFK01. The sequence goes on from JABIFK010000446.1 coordinate 6,099, forward strand.
GCGTAGGTCTTACCCCTTTTTTTCAAAGTCTCCGCAAGGGTTGGCACAGACAACAGAGGCTGATTGTTGCTTATTGCTAATAGGTCCTCGTGATCTCCAGTATTTAGCGCCCTATGCTTTTCGACCGAAGGGACAAAAATACGGTTACCTACCACCCCGTGTGTCCCAGGATAACAACCTGTGGCAACGCTACTGGCATTGACCCGGGTTTCTGAGGGAAATACCGCGTGATGGTTTCTAAAGTTCACGCCCCGGTCGATAAGTTGGCATAAGTGGGGGGTTAGGTCTGGCCTAACGAAATCTGGACGGAGCCCGTCCCAAAAAAGAACGATAACCATTATATCCTCCTGCAATTTTAAAGTTAGAATTTGTAAATAGGAATTGATGTTTCTCCTACATGCGCCACACAAACCAAACTGACCTAACACATTAAAAAACAACGACATAATTCAAAAATTGTCAAGTTCAAAAATAACAACAACTTATAATAGAACCATTATACAGAATATGATGAAAGAAGTGTAAAAAATTCCTGTAGGTGCTTTAAAATTTTTATCTTGCGCCATTCCCACTTTTCAGACTATATTATTCAGGTTGCTTGACTTGGAAGCGTAAACGGGAGGCAGTAATGACAACTACTAAAAAAGATCTCGCATTGAAAATTTCTGACGAGCTTGGGGTTAGAAAACAACTTGCATATGAAATTGTAGATACACTTTTCAAAGCAATGCGAGACAGCCTTGTAGAGGGCAATCGAATTGAGATTCGCGGATTTGGGGTATTGGGTATCAAACCAACCAAACCCAAACCTGCAGCACGAAACCCTCGGACTGGCGAAATAGTTTA
>JABIFK010000699.1 GCA_018650745.1 Candidatus Latescibacterota bacterium
ATGGGGGGTGTTGAGCGGACGATGGATTTGGTTGAACGCGGTCTGCCAGCAGAAGACGCTTGTATGGGGATTGCGGGTTGTGACAATGGGGCATCTATTTTAATACTGGGTAATTTGGTCAGTGGATTGAATCAAGGGTGTAGAATCATTGGGAGTGATGGCATTATGGAGCTGAGCACTGCTCGACCGCCTGATCGTGAGGTGCCCAGTGATGAACCGATGTACATGCCCGAGGGGCCTTCGGCGAAGTACAATTATGAATATGGAACAGGGCGATATATCAGTTCCGCTTTGCAAGGGTGGCAAGAAATTGAAGCGCCAAGGCACGATTGTTGGGCACATCAGTGTCAGGAGGCGATTGACTGGGTTGAGGGTAAAATTGACAAACCGATTAGTGGTGCAGATCGGGGGCGTGCGGTACAGGAAGTGATGATGGCGTTGTTTGAGTCAGCACGTAAAAAGCAGCGTATCTATATGCCGTTGAAAACGGGTGTGAATCCTCTAAATTTGATGGTTGAAAAAGGAGATCTGCCCGTTGAATGGCCGGGGCGCAGAGAAGTACGCTCGCGCTTGATTCGGGGTGAAGGCATGTCTTGGCACGAAAGTTAAATTTTAAATGCCATCGCCCCACCAAAGGGAGTTCCCATACCACATGCCAAATCATGTGATCGAAGGGGTAGAGAGGGTCGGCTGTTGCGTGTATTGGGCAAAGATCGTGAAATGGCGTATGGGTAAAATTTACAATTTGGCAGGCACTGCCTGCCAAATTGAGCTGGACGTGTAACCGCATATCGAGATATGAGTTATGAATATTAAAGAAGCAACAGAAGAAGGTTTTGAGAAAATTTGGCCTATTTTTGATGAGGTTGTTTCTACGGGTGAAACGTATGCTTATTCACGAGAGACAACACGGGATGAGGCTTTTAAAATTTGGGTTGAGACACCTCGAAAAACGTATGTTGTTGAAATAGGTGGTCAAATTCTTGGTACTTACTATATCAAAACGAATCAAGCGGGACCCGGTAGCCATGTTTGCAATTGTGGATATATGGTTTCTTCTATAGCAAGAGGTAAGGGTTTGGCGACTGCAATGTGTGAGCATTCACAGAAGATTGCAATTGGATTGGGTTATAAAGCGATGCAGTTTAATTTGGTGGCTTCGACAAATGAGGGGGCCGTTAGATTATGGAAGAAACTGGGTTTCGAAACAGTTGGACGTTTACCCAAAGCATTCAACCACCCGAGTAAAGGGTATGTGGATGCGCTGGTGATGTATAAATGGCTTGGCGCGTAGCAATAAAAATATTGAGTGAACTGTCAAAAAGGATAATAAGCATGAATTTCGAATGTGTTATCGTATTTTTTGTCATTTTGTTGGCGATGCCGTTGTCGGTAGTTGCACAACAATCGTCTGAAGTTCAGTGGAAAGAATACAATGGTGTTTCTATACCGATTCCTCCTTCTGAACATCCGCGTTTGTATGTTCGGGAGCAGCACATTCCTGAATTGGAAAAGCGGTTTTCCGATCCTGTTCTAAAAAAGGTTTGGCGAGATCTTGAAGAGATGAGTCAAGATGAACGTTCTGAAGATGATGGGGAAGAGAAGGACTGGCGATATTATGTGCAGCAGCGGGGTGCTTCTGTGCAGGCGGAGATGGATGCCCTGCTGTATTTGGTACATAAAGACACATCTGTGGGGCGTGGTGCAATTACGACGGCATTAGATTTAATGAGGGATGGGTCTTGGCCAGAGATTCAAGATATTGCGCGTGCGTCGGGGCGGTTGATGGTGACCGGGGCAATTGTGTATGACTGGTGTTATGATCTGTTAGAGGAAGAAGAGAAGGCAGCGTTTGTTGAACAATTTATTCGGTTGGCAAAAACGTTGGAATGTGGTTATCCACCGGTTAAACAAGGTGCCATTAACGGGCACTCGGCAGAATGGATGATTTCGAGAGATTTGCTCTCGGCGGCCATTGCGATTTATGATGAGTATCCTGAGATGTATCATCTGACAGCAGAACGATTTTTTGCCAAACATGTGCCTGTTCGAAATTGGTTTTACCCGGGGCAAGCCTATCATCAGGGTTCGGGGTATGATAAGGTGCGCCTTTCGTCTGATTTATATCCTCTGTGGATTTTTGATCGTATGGGTGCGGGAAATATTTTTCACCCAGACCAACAGTTTATCCCGTATTCGTTTTTTTATAGGCGTCGGGGCGATGGTCAATTTCTATTGAGTGGCGATGTCAATCCTTCTCGTGGTAGACGTGCACGGTTGGGGTTACTGGCGATGCTGTGTGGTGCTTATTATCAAGATGAATACACCAATTATGAATTTTTACAGCGCCCATCGATAGATAGTCGAGACAAGTTTTTTGAGTTTTTGTGGCGAGATACTGAGTTGGGGCAACGGGAACCATCGGATTTGCCACTGTCACGCTATTTTGGTTTTCCATTTGGATGGGCGATTGCACGAACGGGATGGGATGAAAACAGTGTTGTTGCAGAGATGAAGATAAACGTCTATAACTTCATCAATCATCAGCACCATGACGCGGGTGCATTTCAGATTTATTATAAAGGGCCATTGGCCATTGACTCCGGAGCTTATACGGGATCCTCGGGTGGGTACAACAGCCAACATAATAAGAACTATTTCAAACGTACGATTGCACACAATAGTTTGCTGGTTTATGATCCTGATGAAGTTTTTGAAACGAACGGGTACGGAGGAGCCGATAAAACGCCATTTGGAGACAATGATGGTGGGCAACGTTTAAATGGCGATCAGTGGGGGGCACCTCAAGATTTGGAGCATCTGCTTGCTGGGGATTATAAAACGGGTGACATTTTGGCGCATGGGGCTGGTCCGGATGATATGGTGCCTGATTATACGTATCTCAAAGGGGATATTACCGAAGCCTATAGTGATAAGGTGAGTGCTGTTAGGCGTTCGTTTTGTTTTTTGAATTTGAAAGAAGAGACCGTGCCAGGTGCATTGATTGTTTTTGATAAGGTTGTGAGTTCCAATGCTGAGTTTAAGAAATGTTGGTTGTTGCACAGTATTGAAGCACCAGAAATCAAAGATAACCAAGTTACGATTACACGGACTCAAAATGGTGATACGGGCAAGTTGGTGAATGCAACATTGCTTCCGAAGATGGATGATGTTGAAATTACACCTGTTGGCGGTGAGGGCAAAGAATTTTGGGTCTTTGGAAAGAATTATGAGAACGATCCGACCAATCGACCTGATGTTGCAAATGAACGAGGGGCCTGGCGTGTGGAAGTGTCGCCTAAAAATCCGGCAACAGAGAATTATTTTTTGAATGTGATGCAGGTGATGAACAATACAAATGAAAACGTGCTTGAAGTGGAAATGATAGAAAACGATTGGGTCGTGGGTGCCTGTATTAAAGATCGTATTGTTGCGTTTAGCAAAACTTCAGATGTTCTTGATCAGTCATATACATTATCTGTTGAAGGTGAAGGGATGTTCAAAATTATGCTGACAGATATGCATGAAGGTGCTTGGCAGATACAAAAAGAGGGTGAGGTCTTTAAAGCAGATGTTTCTGTAGAGGTTGAAGATCGGGTTCTTTATTTTGAAGGATCAGCAGGTGAGTATACTTTTTTGAGATAGATATCAATAACGGCGAAGTTGGTGTCGCCGACTTTACAAAGCTTATACTGCGAAGATGTTACAAAACTGAGATTATTTTTACCATCATCGATAGAGGAATAGATATGGCCAAGGTTGTGTTCACATTTAAAGATTCTGCTGCCCAAACCTCTTCTGTATCGGGGAACAAAGGTGCAACGCTTGCAAAGATGAACAATGCTGGTCTTCCAGTGCCTCCGGGCTTTGTTATTTCAACAAAGGTTTTTCAAAGTATTGCCCGAAAGATTTCGAAGGAAGTGAAGGCGTTTGGCGACTTGGATGTGTCGGATTTAGATGCGCTTCAGCAGGCGAGTGATAGAATTGGTAAGATTATCCATGACTGGGAACTCGCTCCTGATCTGATTTCTCAGATTAAAAGAGCGTATAGCAGATTGGGAAAACCAGCCGTTTCTGTGAGATCATCTGCTACAGATGAGGATCTTGCTCACGCCAGTTTTGCAGGACAATATGAGACGTTCTTAAATGTGCGTGATGTGGATGATGTGATTCAAAAGATGAAAGACGTGTGGGCTTCGTTGTATTCGCCACATGCGATTGGATATCGGAAAAGAAATGAGATCCCGAATAACAAAGCCAAAATGGCCGTTGTGGTTCAGCAACAACTTGCACCTACTGCAGCGGGCGTCCTTTTTACACAAGATCCTGTTTCAGGTGAAGATCATACGGTTGTGAGCGCAGCTTTGGGATTGGGTGAGGGCGTGGTGTCGGGATCTGTTGAGAGTGATCGCTTTGTGTTGCATTCAAAGACGGGGAAACTGTTGTCTTCTGATGTGGCGCATAAAGAGACAAAGATTGTGTCTGATAAAAAAGGTGGGATTGAAACGGTTTCTGTAGCGAAGACCAAAAGCGACAAACCTGCTTTGACTCAGAAGCAACTTGTCGCGTTGAATAAGTTTGGCCGACAGCTCGCTGCGCATTTTAAGTGCCCTCAGGATGTTGAGTTTGCGGTAACGGGTACTGGTATTCACATTTTACAATCTCGCCCGATGACGGCTGTCGAAGCAGCTGTTGCACCAGATGAACCATGGGATTCATCGGTGGATATGCGTCGGCATTGGCGATATCGGGGCGGGCCTTATTCTCGTTTGGAAGAAGCATATACTCTTGAACGGTTGGATCAAATGCGGGTTTGTTATAAAGAGACCGGATCGTCTATGTCTTATAACCATGTGCCACATGTAACAAATGGTCATGTGTTTGTGCGATCGAATAAACACTCTAAGAAAAAATTGGCGCAACTTCATGCGCTGCAAACGCGTCGGGTGAATGCGTGTTTGAAACAAGGGAAGTCTTATTTTGAAGGGGCTTTGCAAAGCTTGGTTGAAGATCGATTGGGTGAATTGAAACAGATGCGTAAAGCGGTTTCTAATTTTTCTGACTTAGTGGATTATCTTGAGGCGTCGATACACGTATGTGGTTATGTGCAGGGGAATCTCCATTGGCGGCAGGGCAAACCGGGTGGTAGAACGGATTGGTCGGCTGAATATCACAAGATTACAGGGCGACCTGCATTAGAAGCATATACATTTACACAAGCGGTTCAAAACAGAATGACACGGTTAATTACGCGCATACGGGAGCTTGCGCGTATTGTTCAGAAAGATGCGAAGTTGAAACCGGTTTTTCTCGATCGGAAATTTGATGCGTTATCGGCGCCTGATATACAGAGCCGAAAAAATGTGAAATTGTTTTATGCCAAATTTCAATCGATGTTGCGTGTCTATGGGTTGCGAGCAGGGCATGGATATGGTACCAGTTCTAATTTTGCAACGCCAACTTGGAATATGGAACCCACACTTGCAATGGAAATGATTGCTTCCTATGTGGAACAAAATTTAAACAAGCTGGATAAGCTTGAACGTGAAGCGCGGGCAGAGCGTATCAGCATAACAAAACAGACACGCAGGCAACTGGCGTCTGACCCTAAAAAATTGAAACGATTTGATAAGGGTTTAAAAGAGGCCGTTATTGGTGTGCGATTTTTGGAAGATCACAATTATTACATGGAACAATGCACCATGGGAACCATGCGCGAAGCAATATTTGAGGTGGGAAGCGAGATGGTGCAACGGGATATGATTGATACACCGAATGATGTTTTTCATTTTTCGATTGCTGAGTTGAAAAAGCTTGCCCAAAATGATGATGTGTGTGATCAACGTGCTTTTGTTCGGCATAGAGTAGATGAATTGGAACGGCGCAAAAAAATGAGCCCGCCGAAAACTTTGGGTGTGCCACCCAAAGCATCTGAAACAAAAGATGAAGAGACAAAAGAGGTTGGTTTGGTGGGGCAGGTTGTGAAAGGTACGGGAGCCTCACGAGGGCGTGTTACGGGTAAGGCGGTTGTTGCGCTTCCGAATAAACCTCGGCCTAAGGTTCATCCGGGTGATATTTTGGTGGCACCCAATGTGGGGCCAGACTGGACGCCAGCATTTGCGATTATTGGTGGACTGGTTCTCGATTCGGGTTCGCTCTCTCAACATGCGGCACTTGTTGCTCGTGAGTATCGTGTGCCTTCCGTGATGCAGACGAAGGAGGCTTCGAGTGCTATTCGAGATGGCCAGACAATTACAGTGGATGGCGATAAAGGGATTGTTGAGCTGGGGGTTTGATGAATATGTCGGAAGAACATGAAACACTTGATCCTAAGAATTGGGATGAAATGCGGGCGCTTGCACATCGCATGGTTGATGATGCAATAACCTATATTGAGACGGTTGAGGAGCGACCTGTGTGGCAGCCTGTGCCGACGGATGTTGCTGCCCGTTTTGATTCGTCTGTGCCGCGTGAGCCTGCAGGTGCGAAGGCGGTGTATCAAGAGTTTTTAGATACGATTTTCCCGTATCCAATGGGGAATATTCATCCTCGCTTTTGGGCATGGTATATGGGCAATGGCACCGTGACGGGCGCACTTGCCGATTTTTTGGCCGCCATTATGAATTCCAATATGGGGGGCGGCAATCACGTTTCGAATTTGGTTGAGCAGCAGGTGATTGGTTGGATGACGGAGGTGATTGGTCTGCCGGATGATGCCAGTGGTTTGCTGGTGAGTGGCGGGTCGATGGCCAATTTTGTTGGATTGGCGGTTGCAAGAAATCACAAAGCTGGTTTTGACGTTCGTGAATTGGGGATGCAACATACACCTCAGACCTTGACCGTGTATGCGTCTACAGAGGTGCATAGTTGTAATCAAAAAGCGATTGAATTGCTGGGGTTGGGAAACAAAAACTTTCGCAAGATCCCCGTGGATGCGGATTTTAGAATAGATTTGGATGCATTGGCAACAGCCATAACAGCCGACCGTAAAGCGGGTTGTCGGCCGATTTGTGTTATTGGTAATGCCGGGACGATTAATACAGGTGCAGTGGATGATTTAGATGTGTTGGCTGATTTGTGTGCGCGAAGTGTATCGCTCAAAGTTTGAGCCGTCGGTATATTTGGACAAACCTTATGCGATGGTAGGGGTGAATGTGGTTGCGGCAGATACGGATGAAGAGGCACGCTACTTGTTTACGTCGCAACAAATGCAAT
>JABIFK010000248.1 GCA_018650745.1 Candidatus Latescibacterota bacterium
CGCCAAACTCAAGCTCAAAGGCGATGGCTGGCTCACTTTATTCCTCACCAAAATCGACGATCGCCCCACAGTTATTGTCTGTGATCCCTCGCCTGCATGAGACACATGAGACACATATGTCTCATTAATGAGTAAATTCTAATGCTTCTTTCCCTTTAAATATGCGTTTAAATGAACATGAAACACTTTTGCAACACATGGCACGGAAATTGATATCATGAAGTTGCAAGAGTCGTAAGCAGTAAGAAGCGAGGCATAAAAAGCAATCCGTAAAACCTTAAAACCTCGCAGATCTCCACCTTTGACTTTTCTTCTCGCGTCTCACATCTCAGGTCTGACCACTTCTATCCGATTTCGGTTGTCATCTATAGAGGTCTTGTTTATTTTTAAACGCCCACAACACAATAACATACGTTATTTTTGAGCGTTTTATGAGGAGCATACGATGCCCGCAAAAAAAATCAAATTTATTGCCGGATTTGCAGTGATAGCTGTCTCACTCTTATTATTGGTCTTTACAAGCTCACAACAGCTGTCCATGTACTATTTCACAGTGACAGAATTAGAAGCGCGTGAAATTGACTTTGTGGACAAACGCATCAAACTGGCAGGAAAAGTTGTTCCGGGTTCTATCAAACAAATAGATGGCAACCGCACTGTAGAATTTCTCATTTGGGAACCTTTGGAAAAAGATACGTTCTCAGAAAAGCGATCCGTACGCTACAGCGGCATCGTACCTGACACCTTCCGTGACGAGTCTGACGTTGTACTAGAAGGCAAAACAAATCCAGACGGTGTTTTTGTTGCAGAAACGCTCTTGGCCAAGTGCCCGTCCAAGTATGAAAGCAAAAGCTACGAAGAAATTAAAGACTCCTATAAATAAACAGGTCGCAGGTCTAAAGGCCGCAAGCCACAAGTCAGAAAACGCTTTTAAGATTTTGACCTGTGACTTTCAGACCTGAGACCTGTGACTGACAAAGGAAATAGATATGCTCGCACAACTCGGCAACTTTGTACTCTGGCTGGCCCTTGCCACATCGGCCTATGCTTTTATCGCCGCCATCATATCGGGGCGCACAAAACGGCTTGATCTTACGCAAAGCACAGAACGCGCGGTCTATGCCACCTTTGCACTCTGCCTGGTCGCAATGGGCGTGCTTGAATATCTCTTTCTCACCGACAGTTTCAACGTGCACTACGTGGCAACCCACTCCAGCCGTGACTTGGCAACGGGTTATAAATTCACAGCCATGTGGTCAGGCATGCAAGGTTCCTTGCTCTTATGGGCCTTCATCCTATCTGGTTTCAACTTCTTTGCCATCTTAAATACACGCGCGCATCGCGGCTCATTGGCTTCATATGCCACCGCCATCATGGCCTTTACCCAAGTCTTTTTTCTCGGTCTGATTGGTGTGCACGAAAATCCATTTATTGAACTCAACTTCACGCCCGAAGATGGTCAGGGCATGAACCCCCTATTGGTTCACCCAGCAATGGCCATTCACCCACCCATGCTCTACCTCGGTTATGTGGGATTTATTATCCCATATGCCTTTGCAATGGCCGCACTCTTGTCCAAGAAGTTGGACGAAGAATGGATTCGTACCACGAGGCGTTGGACACTCTTTCCGTGGTTCTTCTTAGGTACCGGTCAGCTTTTAGGCGGCAAATGGGCATATGTTGTCCTCGGTTGGGGGGGGTATTGGGGCTGGGATCCTGTTGAAAACGCAGCGCTCTTACCTTGGCTTACTGGCACGGCCTTTTTACATTCGGTCATGATCCAAGAGAAAAAGGGAATGCTCAAAGTATGGAACATGGCTTTGGTGGCCATCACGTTCACGCTCTGCATTTACGGCACCTTTCTCACACGAAGTGGCGTCGTCTCCTCTGTGCACGCCTTTGCACAATCGCCCATTGGTCCGTGGTTTGGCGCCTTTGTTGTCGTCATCGTCATTTTCTCGTGCATCTTGCTTTACACCCGCTTAGACATGCTCAAAAGCAAAACCCACTACGAATCACCTATCTCACGCGAAGGTGGGTTCTTGCTCAACAATGTGCTCTTCCTCACTGCCACATTTGCCGTCTTTTGGGGTGTGATGTTTCCCGTCATTTCCGAAGCGGTTACGGGTGACAAAATCACCGTCAGCGCACCTTACTTTAATGCCGTGATGGTACCCATTGGCCTGCTTCTGCTTTTACTCACAGGCATCGGTCCTTTGTTGGCTTGGCGAAAAACATCGAGCTCCAGCCTTAAAAAACACTTTGCCTACCCAGCGCTCTTGGGCCTCATCTGTGGCATCGTACCTGCTGCACTCGGCATCAGAGATGTTTACGCGCTCATGTCCTTTGCTTTTTCGGGGTTTGTCACCGGCACCATATTTTCTGAATTTCACAGGGGTGCCCTTGCCCGTGGCAGCAGCTCAGGGGAATCTTATGTCACAGCAGTCATCAACCTGACCTTGCGCAACAAACGACGTTACGGCGGTTATGTTGTCCACTTTGGTATCGTATTACTCTTCATCGGTTTTACAGGCAATGCCTTTAACCAAGATATAGAAGCCGAATTGGCCTATCAAGAATCGGCCACAATTGGCCCTTATACCCTCACGTATGAAGGGGTTACAGAAGAGGTCAAACCCCTTACTGTAGATCTCACCACACAATTGGGCGTTTACAAAGGCGGCGAACGCTTAGGCACCATGTGGCCCCAACAAAAAGTGTATTACAAACGCCAAGATCAACAACGCACCACCGAAGTGTCCATTCGCTCCAACCTCCGCGAAGATTTGTATGTGCTTTGCCAAGGATTTGACAAACGCGCCGATGGTCAAGAAGTGGCCCTCTTTCACGTCTACGTCAACCCACTCGTGATATGGGTATGGATTGGTGCTTGGGTCATCACCATAGGCACTGTCATCACAATGTTGCCCGACCCAAAAGACAAAGCGCGCCGACGCCGGGTTGTGGGTTTGCCCAAAGAGCAGGAGGTGGTGGCATGACAAGGAAAAAAGAAAAAAGAAAAAAAGGGCAACCGATCTCCCTCAGTTTCTTCTGCTTCCTATTTTTAGCGTTCTGTTTGCTTTCTTCAATCTCAATTTCTGCCAAAGAAGTCACAAAAGCACAGCGCGATGAAGTGGGTAAGGAACTTGCCTGTTTGTGCGACACGTGTCCACGCCGTCCCTTGGACGAATGCACGTGTGGATATGCACAAAAACAACAAGCGCGCATTGACGCACTGCTTGCCCAAGGCAACACAAAACAACAAGTCATTGATGCATTTATTGCAGACTATGGCAAACGTGTATTGTCCAAACCACCAGCAGAAGGCTTTAACCTCTTGGCTTGGCTCATGCCACCCATGGTATTGATATTTGGCTTTTTTATCGTGCGCAGTGTTTTGCGCACGTGGTCACACGCCAAACCTGCACCTGTAGCAGCAACAGCCCAACCCACTCAAGAAACAGACCCTTATTTAGACAGACTCGAACAAGAACTTCGGGAGCGTGAGTCATGATCATTGCCGCATTCATTCTTATTGCCATAGGTGTTTTGCTGTTTATATTCACACCTCTCTTTGCTACAAGCGACACCATTGTACAAACCACACAGCGCGAGACCAAACGCCGCCAAATGTTAGAAGAAAGCGAACGTGTCTACGAAGCCCTACGCGAACTTGACTTTGACAAACGTATGGGCAAAGTTGAAGAAGGCGATTACCAAGACATGCGCAACCGCTATCAGGCCCAAGCCGTAGAACTGATGAAAGCCTTAGACAAAACCAACGGC
>JABIFK010000490.1 GCA_018650745.1 Candidatus Latescibacterota bacterium
AAGCATTGAAGGGGCGCAAAGAATTCGGATTCAATTATGACCCCAGTCATTTGGTGTATCAAAATGTAGATTATGTGGGTTTTATTCGTGAATTTGGGGATCGTATTTACCATGTGCATATGAAAGACGCGTATTTGTCTCACACGCCAACACGTGCGGGTGTATTTGGTGGGCATACCGACTTTGGCGACCCCAATCGCAGTTGGGATTTTCGCTCTCTTGGGCGGGGTAGTGTCGATTTTGAAGAGATTATCCGCGCATTGAATGATGTGGGTTATAAGGGCCCATTGTCAGTTGAGTGGGAAGATATTGGTATGGATCGTGAGCATGGTGCCGCCGAAGCAGCTTCATTTGTGAAAGCAGTAGACTTTGAACCTTCAAATGTTGCATTTGATGCGGCGTTTGCTGAGTAAAGATCTCTTGTAAATCATGTGCGGTCAGCAGAGATTTTCTGCTGACCGCTTTTTTATGCCATTTGCTAAGGGATACATATGGCTTATCTTATGGGGCATTCAGAACAGAAGGCAGAGCGTTATTGTTCATTCATCGTTCCGTATGATTTTTAGGAGTATGAATATGGCTTTTCGATATTTGTTTTTGGTGTTGTTGATGTTGGTCTCGTCGTGTGGGCAAAAAGAGAATAACACGCTTGTCTTTGGGCGGGGTGGTGATTCCGTTGGATTGGACCCTGCTTTGGAGACGGATGGTGAGTCTTTTAAGGTCTGTGACAATATTTACGAAACGCTGGTCACGTTTAAAGCCGAAAGCACGGAATTGGTACCTGGGTTGGCTGAGTCTTGGTCTGCTTCTGAAGATGGACTGACCTGGACATTTCAATTGCGCCAAGATGTCACCTTTCATGATGGAACCGCATTTAATGCACAAGCCGTGGTATTTTCTTTGGCCCGACAGTTTAAAGCGGACCATCCGTTTAACAAAGTGGAAGGCGCATATCAATATTGGAACAGCATGTCTATGAGTGATATAGTTAAAGACGTGCGTGCGGTGGATGATTTTACTGTGGCGATCGACCTGAAACGCCCCAATGCGCCATTTCTATCCAACTTGGCAATGGGCTTCTGTGGCATCGTGAGTCCTGGTGCCGTTCAGAAATGGAAGGGAGACTTTGCTCGAAACCCCGTTGGTACGGGCCCTTTTCGTTTTGTGCAGTGGATTAAAGATGATCGCATTGTTTTGGAAAAACATGAACAGTATTGGGGGGCCGTCCCAAAGATTGATCGGCTTATTTTTAAAAGTATTCCCGAAAACTCGGTTCGGTTGATTGCTTTGTCGCAAGGGGCGATAGATGGTATGGACAACTTGGTGCCAGACTTTATTCCCAGCATTGACTCAGACGACGGATTGCAATTGCTTTCTCAAGCGGGTATGAATGTGGGATATTTGGCTATGAATATGGACAAGGCGCCTTTTAAGGATGTGGCGGTGCGTCGGGCAATTAACCATGCTGTAAATAAGAAGTCTTTGGTAGATAACTTATATCAAGGCTTGGCGTTGCCTGCCGTTAATCCGATACCGCCTACTATGTGGGGGTATCACAAAGGCATTGCGGGGTATGAATACAATCCCGAAAAGGCCAAGAAATTGTTGGCTGAGGCAGGCATGCCAGATGGGTTTAAAACAACGTTGTGGGCGATGCCGGTTCCCAGGCCCTATATGCCACAACCCATGAAAATTGCTCAAGCCATACAGGCCGATTTGCAAGCCGTGGGCATAGAGGCAGAAATTGTGACCTACGAGTGGGGTACTTATCTAGACAAAGTACAACGGGGCCAACATGACATGGCTCTTTTAGGGTGGACTGGGGATAATGGGGATCCTGACAACTTCCTGTATGTCTTGTTGGACAAGAGTGCAACAAAATTACCCGCGAATAACATTGCATTTTATCGCAGTGACCCTCTACATGAGGTGCTTATAGAAGCACAAAAAAGCAGTGATCAAAAACGGCGAACGGAATTGTATTATCTGGCACAAGAGATTGTATTTCAGGATGCGCCTTGGGTGCCCTTGGTGCACGCAGCTCAAACGGCTGCATTTGATAAAAATGTGCATGGATTTCAGCTTCACCCAACGGGCAGTAAATGGTTTCAAAACGTAGAAATCAAAGAATAGGTTTGTTTTGGCTGATTTTAATAGGCTGTTGTTTGCAGATTGGTATTTATGAGACGTTACATCCTCAAAAGGTTATTGGCACTTGTGCCAACACTCTTAGGCATTTCCATCTTGGTATTTCTGATGGTACACCTTGTACCTGGAGATCCGGCTCAGGTTATGTTGGGTGAGCGCGCCAATGCAGAAGCTTTGGCGACATTGCGTCAAGAGTTGGGTTTGGATCAGCCATTGCCCGTGCAATTCGGACGCTATTTGGGTGATCTGTTGCAAGGGGACTTAGGCCGCTCAATTAAATCGCGTGAGCGCATTTCTGTGGAATTGGGCGCACGTTTTCCGGCGACATTGGAACTGACATTGGTTAGTATGGTTTTGGCGTGTTTCATTGGTCTGAGTGCAGGAATCGTTTCGGCTATTCGCCGCAATACTGTGTGGGATTATGTGGGCATGACGATTTCTTTGGCTGGGGTATCCTTGCCCATATTTTGGTTAGGCCTAATGATGATTATGGCTTTTTCTGTGTGGTTGGGTTTGTTTCCTGTGTCTGGTCGGTTGAGTTCGCATGTATTTGTCCCTTCCGTTACGGGATTGTATTTGATTGACAGTTTGCTTGCGGGTGATCTGCCTGCTTTTGGCGATGCGTTGTGGCATTTGGTATTGCCGGGAATCACGCTGGGCACGGTACCTGCGGCTGTGATTGTGCGCATGACCCGATCGAGCTTGTTGGAAGTCTTGCGTGAAGATTTTGTCAGAACGGCTTGGGCAAAGGGGCTTTCTGAACGGGTTGTTGTGCTTAGACATGCTTTGCGCAATGCATTTATTCCGATACTCACGGTGATCAGCTTACAGTTTGGATATTTGTTGGGTGGGGCTGTGATGACAGAGTCTATTTTTGCTTGGCCTGGTGTTGGGCGCTGGTTGGTGCTGGCCGTTTATTCACGGGACTTTCCTGCGATTCAAGGCGGTGTTTTGCTGGTGGCGTCGACCTTTGTTGTGGTAAATCTGATCGCTGATTTGTTATACGTTTGGCTCGATCCACG
>JABIFK010000272.1 GCA_018650745.1 Candidatus Latescibacterota bacterium
AAGTCTTCAAATCGCTTTCCTATTCGCGTCATCACCACTCACTTTCCAATCACAAACCAATGGTTAAACATTCGGCACTTCTGTGCTTTCAAAATCAGCAGCTTTTGCATCTTACTCAAATCATATACGCATATGCAACAATCTTACTTCAGTCCTGTAATAAAATTCGTCGCCTGTTGCACGTCCTTATCACCTCGCCCCGACAAATTCACAATAATAACTTGATCTTTACCCATCTCGGGCGCGAGCTTACAAACATGAGCAATGGCATGTGCACTTTCCAATGCGGGAATAATACCCTCCGTACGGCTCAACAACTGGAAAGCTTCCAAAGCTTCATCATCTGTTGCATATGAATATTCTGTGCGAGCCATGTCACGCAAAAAACAATGCTCTGGTCCCACACCAGAATAATCCAAACCAGCTGAAACAGAATGTGTCAATGCAATCTGCCCATCATCGTCTTGCAACAAATAAATGCGAGATCCATGTAACACACCCAAAGCACCACCATTAAAACGCGCAGCATGTTCACCAGATTCAATGCCATGACCGCCGGCTTCTACGCCAATCATACGCACATCAGCATCTTCTAAAAAAGCATGAAACAAACCGATAGAGTTACTTCCCCCCCCCACACAGGCCACCAAAGCATCGGGCAACCGACCTTCCTTTTCCAAAATTTGCGCCCGAGCTTCCAAACCAATGACCTTTTGAAAATCGCGCACAATCATAGGATACGGATGGGGCCCAAGGACCGACCCAAATATATAAAACGTATCCTCAACATTGGTCACCCAATCGCGGATCGCTTCATTAATCGCATCTTTAAGCGTTTTACTGCCCGACGCCACATCCGTTACTTTGGCACCCAACAAACGCATCCGAAACACATTGAGTGATTGGCGCTCCATATCTTCTTCACCCATATATATTTCACATTCCAAACCAAACATAGCAGCAACTGTGGCAGTTGCCACACCGTGTTGTCCTGCTCCGGTTTCTGCGATAATGCGCGTCTTACCCATGCGTTTGGCCAACAAAATTTGCCCCATCGCATGGTTAATCTTGTGCGCACCTGTATGGGCCAAATCTTCACGCTTCAAATAAATTTTGGCACCACCCAATTGCTGGGTCAAACGTTCGGCAAAATACAATGATGTAGGGCGTCCGACAAATTCGCGCAAATACTGCGCCAGCTCAGCCTGAAATTCAGGATCCGCTTTGGCTTTTTTATAAGCAGCTTCCAGATCTTCAAGCAAAGCCATCAGGGTTTCGGGCACATACTGCCCACCATAAGGCCCAAAGTGTCCATTTTCATCGGGCAGCGTTGGAATCTCTATCGTGTTTGTTGCCACAATTTAAATCCTTCCAGAATTAAATATCGCCAGCAATCTTATCATAAAATGCCAAGTACTTCTCTTTATCTGGTCCATCAATCAATGCCATTGCATCACGAGGGTGTTGATTATGTTGACCCGTAATATTATAAGGCACCAAGGGGCCCCAATCTAATTTTTGCTGCAAGGGCACAATGTAATCTTGCAAAAACTCATATACAGGGCGAATTTTAAATTTGGGGTTGCGCAAGAACCCAAGCAACAATTCCATGGGGCAATTTCCAGCACCGCGTCCCAAACCAGCCATAGTGGCATCAATACGATTGGCACCTAAAATAATGGCTTCAATCGTATTTGCAAAAGCCAACTGCTGGTTGTTGTGCGCATGAATACCCACTTCTTTATCTGTGCCTTCAATGGCTTCCAAATAATTTCGCACCAAAATATCAATTTGCTCACGGTACAAGGCTCCAAAACTGTCTACCACACAAATGGCGCCTACAGGTGTTTTGGCAAGCACTTCTAAAGCTTGTGCAATCTCAGCATCTTGCACAGTTGAAATCGCCATAATATTGCAACTTGTTTCATAGCCTTTTTCATGGGCATCTTGCACCATTTCCACAGCTTCGGGAATTTGGTCAACATAACAGGCCACGCGCACCATATCAACCACACTCTCACTGCAAGGCAAAATATCTGTCGCCCAATCACTCTTACCCGCATCGGCCATAATCGCGATTTTCAAACCAGTTGCTTCAGGATCATGGTCGCCGGTAATCTTACGAATATCCTCTTCATCACTGTGTCGAAACGCACCAAATTCTTTTTTGGGAAACATGTCTTTAGAATTGCGGTAACCGATTTCCATATAATCAATGCCGGCCTCAACACAAGTTTCATAGGTGGCTTTTACAAAATCGGTTTTAAAATGATGGTCGTTCATCAAACCACCATCTCGAACCGTACAATCCAAAACCTTCAGCTCGGGGCGATATGTAATCCAAGGTGCTGTCATTGGGAGAATCCTTCCTTTTAGTGAGTTTCAACTTATGAATATTGACACGCTTAAGAAACCAAATGAAAAACCAAACCACAACCTTGGGGCAGTGGATCAAACTGTACAAAAACCGTATATCCTGCGTGTGTTAACAATTGCTTCTCTATGAGCCTGACAAGGTCTTGTGAAAAAACATCTAAGCCATCTTGCCAATCAACAGGAAATGCGATAACCAAGTGCGAGGTACGACACGGATTTGGATGCTCAAAAACCATGCTGCCATCCAAACCCCCGTTAAACACACGAAAGTGTTCCTGCCCACGGTACAAATGAAAATGTACTTGTCCAACTTCTTGATTGGCACCACCATTGACACCAAATGAAAAACCTTGCCAATTCCATTCTTGGCCCAAAGTTCGAGCAGTATCAATCAACGCCAATAAATATTTATGATTGTCCGTTGAAAGTAAATCTGTAAATGTTGCGATAGCACGCTTTGGAATCACCAACACATGGTCATCATATGAAGGTTTTGGATGCGGAAACGCGATCACCATTTTATTGGCAACAATGGGCTTCACGGGAATCAAGCCACTGCCATATTGAAACCCCAGTCCAATCAGCCGCCCTGTCACAGGATGCTTAGACACCCAGCGCGCAAATCGAAAGAGGGCCGAAGCGATCAAACAGACCAACTCACCAAAGTATATTTGCGCTTGCCACGTCGCATGACCAAATATTTCCCAGCCAATCCATCAGCAGGTGTCACCACGCGGTCCAACTCAGTACAGCGTTCACCATTAATATAAATCGCACCATTTGTTATGTCTTCGCGAGCTTGGCGTTTAGAGGGTGAAATCTTTGCCTCTATCAACAAATCAATCAAACCCATCTCATCCACACTCACCAAGGCATGAGACGGCACGTCGCTAAAACCATCCTCAATTTCTTCACCACTCAAATCATCCAACTTGCCATAAAAAAGTGCTTCCGAAACATGAATGGCCCGATCCGTTGACGCCTGACCGTGAATAAATGAGGTGACCGCTTCAGCCAAAACCCGTTGCGCGGTTCGTTGCCCAGGATTCTCAGCAACTTCTTTTTCCAACTCAATGATTCTTTCATGGTCTAAAAAAGTGAACAACTTCAAAAACCTGACCACATCTGCATCATCGGTATTAATCCAAAACTGATAGAACTGATACGGTGATGTTTTTTCCGGGTCGAGCCAAACTGTTCCCGACTCCGATTTGCCAAATTTCGTGCCATCTGATTTTGCTAATAACGGAAATGTGAGACCATAAACCGTCTTACCCATCGTTCGGCGAGCCAATTCAATGCCTGCTGTAATATT
>JABIFK010000701.1 GCA_018650745.1 Candidatus Latescibacterota bacterium
GGATGTTCAGTTTGCCAACAAATTTGGAATTCCATCGCAATGTGTCGAGTTATTTTATAAAGGACGATCATGATACTTGGATGAACGATTGTTGGCCGACACGTGAAACACAATTTATGGGTGATTTTACGTTTGAGCAAGGGCTCGCTGTTTTTGTTGAACAAGTGGGAATGGGTGAACGTACGTATCGAACGGTTCGGTGGGGCAAAGATTTACAAATTTGGTTGGTGGAAGGGCGTGATTTTCGAAGCCCCAATACGATGACAGATGGACCCGATAAAACGATTTGGGGTGCCGAGCAAATGGCGTGGTTTAAAAGTACCGTTAAGGCTTCTGATGCAGCGTTTCGTGTATTGATTAGCCCGACACCTGTTGTTGGGCCTGATCGCGAAAGAAAGAAAGACAATCATGCCAATGAAGGGTTTACCCACGAGGGGAACCTATTGCGCCAGTTTATTGCAGAACAAAAAAACATGGTGGTGGTTTGCGGTGATCGACATTGGCAATATGTTTCTGTCGATAGCGCAACGGGTGTGCGTGAGTATTCCTCTGGCCCGGCAAGTGACGGACACGCGGGTGGGTGGTCCAATGACAAGCGTTTGCCCGAGCACCGTTATCTCAATGTGATTGGCGGATTTATGGAAGGTGTTGTGGCACGTGAGGATGACAAACCTGTATTGATCTTTCGTCACTTTGGCGTGGATGGCAATTTGCTTAATGAGGATCGGTTTACAGGCCCCTAAGCTTATTTTTTGAACCTATTCAATCACTTCGGCTGGGCCCGAACTTTTTGTTCTTAACCATCGGGCCTCGCTCCGAATTTTGTCCAATTCCATTTTCATAAATACAATGCCTTTCCAGTGCAAGTAATCTGGCGAGTGGTGATAGGCCGATTTGTAGGTTTTGGCGTGGTAAAATTTGTAGAGCCGGAAAAAAGCCTGCTCAATGACAGATGTGTTCTCATAGGTTTGTTGACCGCCCAGTACCATTGCATGACCTGCAATGGGGTGGGCGGGTCGATCATTGGGCATTGGGTCTAACAGGTTCTCTTCTTTGAGGTTCTCTATGATTGCCCGAGCTTCTGCAACCAGCGCGTCTGCTTCCAGCTTGATCACATCTGCACGTTCCAGACTTTCACGCGCAAATCGCTGTGAATGACACGGTCCACAGATGGCAAGCATTCGTGCGCGATTTTCGGCCATCTGCTTTCTGTCCAATCGCCGCATTGGAATACTGGGTGGTGGTTCGTCGTTTGGCACCGCTCCTGAGGCAATTTCTCCCAACGTGAGTGTATTCTGTTTTCCGTGCGCGCCGTTTGGCATGTGGCATGTGGCACAGGTGGGTGCGCGCTCAGGATCTCGATGCGACAAATATAAAACGCCGTGCACACTGGTTCGGTAGGCTTCTACCTGAGGATGATCTGGGCCAATGTGGCAGACCTCACAGGCTTCGGGTTCACGGGCCATGGCAGAAGAGAATTCATGGCCTGGGTGACATTTGTTGCAGGCGCCTACGCTTCCGTCTTCAAAGCGCGCACCAATAGAATGGCATCCCATACACCCTTCTTGCTGAATAGCAGGAGACTGTAACAAGAATCGGGCATTGCCTACCGCGTCGGCTTCTGTGGTGGCGTGCCCACTTTTTGCAAACTCCGTTACTTCTTGTTCATGGCATTTTCCACAGACACCCGCAGACACTTTTCCTTTCGCTGAAAAAGCCGCTTCGTGATCGTTTCCGTGACAATCTGCACATCCCACATTCACACGAAAATGCACACTTTCTGCCCATTGTTTGTACATTCCCGGGTCTATTTTTTGGTGGCACCCTTCACAGGATTTTTCATCGCGAATTTCCAGTAGAAACATCGGCTTTTCTGCCAGTCGCTGAGCAATTTCGGGTGCGTGAGGATGAACACTCCAGAATACAAGGGCGCCCAGAGCAAATATTCCTAATTGCACTGAAAGCCAGAGCCAAATATGGCTTCGATGGCGACGATAAAAAGAACGAAGAAAGGTAAAAGAAGGCATCTGTGTATAAGTGCTCCTAAAAATGTGAGTGCATCAAATAGATTTGCTCGAGGGATGAGGGTCGGTTTATGGTTCAGGTATGACTTTTTCGCTTTCCCTTTAATCTGTTTGGGGCGGGTATGCGCCATATTCTTGTAATGTGTCGATCATTGCACGCACGTTTTCGGGTTTGCAATAAGACGCCAAACTGTTGCCACTGCTGAGGATATATCCCCCGCCTGGGCCAACTTCTTGTAAGAGCCGACGCACTTCTTTTGCTATCTCATCGGGTGATCCTGTGGCGAGAAGGTGTACATCTACATTGCCAATTAGACAGATTTGATGGCCCCACTTTTGTTTCGTCTCAACAATATCCATTGCACCGGGTTCAATTGGGTTGAACGCTGAGATACCCAGGTCCATGAGATCGGGCAATAGCGCTGTGAGATCGCCGTCGCTGTGAAATACCCAGGGAATGGAAATTGCGTCGGCAACTTTGCGAATGTGCGGTACGATGATGTTTCGAAACATTTTGGGCGATAAAAGAGGACCGGTTTTGAAAGCCAAGTCGTCTGCTGTCCAGAGAAAGTCGAAACCCATTTCACTTGCCTGCCGCCCCACTTGAACTGCCCAATCGGAATAGCGTTCGAGAACGGCTTCGACGAGAC
>JABIFK010000702.1 GCA_018650745.1 Candidatus Latescibacterota bacterium
AAGAGCCTGAGCGGAAATTCCGGGGAGACAAAGCGGCAGAACAATTTGTCGTATGCACCATCCTGCCTTGGGGCGTCACCCATAATGCGTATGAGTTCACTATGCAATTGCCCAAATTTCAGACTCAGATCGGTCAGTTCTGTTCCTCGAACAGCGAAGAATCGTTTTGCCAACGACGCATTAATGCTGGCCATTGAAACCAGAAAACCCAGTTCTTGTTCATCGCGAAGAGATGCATAGTTGGCCTCTGTAACAAAGAACTGTAGGTCCGCAATGCCCGTAACAATAGATTTTAAGTCGCCGTCAGGTGACAGTCCAGTCTTAACCGCAACCAGATTGGCGTGGGCAGTTGCGAGTCTGGCGTAGTCTTGGCCCGATAGGAAGTTTTTCGACCGTCGTACGTTGTAGTGTGTGAAACGGCATTGTGGATATTTTCCGCAGGTCTGCTGAAAGAACACATCGATTTCACTTGGCGTGCATTCGCCCCAAGCTGGCAACGAGATTTGGAACGAATCAATACCTAAGTCAATACAGCGTTCTATGCGGGCTTGCACTGTGCTGAGCGAGAGGCTGATCAGGCCCACAGTAGGATGTGCTTGGAGCTGTGTCGTTTCATCGTGGAAAATGCGTACAATGTTATCGAACTGTTGTTCGTTTACCGCATAGCCCTCACCAGCGGTACCGAAGATATAGACGTGAGGGGTTAACTCTGTGACCGTGTGTTGAATCAACCTACGGAATTGTCCTTCATCAAGTTGATAGTTTACGTTCCAGGGCACGCAACAAGTGGCCATGATGACTGAGGGGTAACGCTTCGCACTCATGGAGAATCTCCGTTAGTATGAAACCGTGTCGGGCAGCTGCCAGCCGCAGTTGTGAATGTGGGCCAAACCGGCATCGTATTGTCGTTCAATCTCGTCGAGGGGCATGTCAAAGTATTCAAATTCTGTTGTGACGTCGCCTTGATAATCGACTCGGTCTAAGGCCTTGCTTAGGTGTGCAAAGTCTACGGTTCCAGATCCCGGAGTCAACGTTAGAACATAAGGTTTCTTGCCTCGCATTGATGGCCTGATGAACTGATGATGTTGCGCCAGATCTACTTGCGGGTTGGCGTCTCGCAGATGGATGTGCCAGAGCCGGTCACCGAGCATGTCCAGATATGCGTCTAAGTTGTAATTGATGACGCCCCAGTGACTGGAATCGAGTAACACACCTACATTTGGCAGGTCAACCAGATCTAGGAGTTCCTGCACGCTTTCTGTGGTGTGATGAACCAGGTAGAGGTGTGGCAGTTCTAAGATCATTTTCATATTGCAGGTGTGTGCATATTCACCCAATTTGCAGTAGAATTCGGCTGCTGTTTGACGCTGTTTCGCTTGGTCTTCGCGGTCATTTATCGCGCCAAAGTGCATCGTCATCATAGGGATGCCAACTTCAAGTGCGTCTTCAATCTTGTGCTTGTAGCCGTCGAGAGATTTCTGAATAGCACCCTGTCCATATGCATTGGCAGTATCATTGGACCAGTTAAGGGCAATGGGTTTGATATCGTAATCTGCCAAGATCTTTTTGAGCTCTGCTGGCCTGGGGCTGCCAGAGTTGAAGTGGCAACAGTAACTGCCGAAACTTCCAATTTCAATTTTTTTGAAACCTCGCTTAGCCATACGGGGTAAAGCGTCGTATAGGCTATAGTGCGCGTAGGCGATGGATGACATTGCCGTTGCTTGTGCCATGTAGTCGAGCCCTTTGCAGAAGAAAACCAATAAGAATGTATTGTGAAGCTTTCTATCGGGAAGTGTGTATTCTAAAAATCAACCGTGACACTCTTTCCTGCATAGACGCCTTGTGGTAAGTCAATCAATACCAAAGTATGATTCTTACTGTTGTCTGGCATTGTGAAAAAGTTATCACCTTTAGCGTGATATATACCAGAAACTGTTAGTGTTATTCTGCCTAATTTTCTTGAGGGATCGGATACGGATAGTTTCTCGATCTTATTTTCTTTCATCTTAATCATGGCCATGCCTTGGCTGTCTATTCTGATTTTAGTATCGTCTGCAATTTCAACTTCTCCTGCTTTGTAAAATGCAATTTGGCATATATCAAGTTTTGAATGTTTGACACCTTGTATTTCTGAGGTATTCGACAAGATTTCAATGTTGCGATTGGACGCGCTGGTTTCCGTTAATTCTGCTTCTGTCACATTTGGGATCACGATATATTGATAAGAAGCACTTTCGGGTCGCTTCCCATGATCGAACCATAGCATGAATACTTTTTCACTGATGAGTTCATCAGAAATATTTTTTTCATCGGTGATGTCCGACCAGCGTCCTTCTTGTATTTGGTTGGATAGATTGATCGTTGCGGGTTCAGGAAAGATATATCCGACTTTGTCTTGGTGGACCCATTTTACGTTTTCCAATACACGATTGCCTTCGGGCAATGTTTCAACTTTACTATTTTGAGAAACGGTTACGTCACTTTGCATGAGAGCCTGGTTAATGGTTGTTGATACAGAAGGGATTTCGCTGGGAATATCGCCCGATCTCGATCTGAAACCAAATCGATCAGAGCATATGTCTGTTCCTAGGCAGACATATTCCTTATCAAAAAAGAACCAAGATTTCTTTGCCTCTACACCATCATGCGGGCTTTTGAAATCGAAAACAGCAGCGCCATATTGGCCATCGGTAACAGCACCTACAAAATCTGTGAGTCCGTTCTTCTGGATTTCTGATGGGGGGTGTAATTCAGGTTTTTGCAGGATGGTGGTGCCTGAAACTTTCTGCCAGTCGTAAACGGGCCAAATATTGTGGTATTCATCTCCCTTAAGCATCAGGTAGTTTGTTCCATCGGCTCTGTGGTGTGTTGGTTTTCCGGGGCCATTGTAGGGTTCTTCCATATTTCTGTTTCGGGTAGAAAACATTCTTACTGTTGTGTAAAAGTTGGGGCGCTGAAAGACAAAGTGTTCTGTTTGCCAGAAGAATTTGGCAAAAGACTGTGAGGGTTTGCTTTCGCCTGTTCTTAATTTCATGACCTCTTCCAACTCTTCTTTTCGATAATCCGTACTTTGCAACAGGCGTTCTATTTCTAAGTTGCTGTGCGGTCCAAACTTTGCCTTGTGTGTAATGCTTCTGTTTGCAACACTCACATCTGAATAAATAGCATAGACTTGTTGTTTGAATATGCCGTCCAAATAGTAGTCAATGAGGTGATTGATCTTTTCAACAGAAAAAGCATATTCCGTTTTTGCCACATAATAAGACCATTCACCAAAAACATTGGCGTATTTCCCATATCCATAGGAAGAGGTGTTGTTGACTCTATCGTTCCGATGATGAAAACTGAAATCGTGTTGCATGCCTTTGTTGCCCGTCGTGAATTTTACTTCGCCTTCTATGAGTTTTATGATCTCGTTAAACTGCTTTTGTTCATCCCTAAAGAGCAGATTTTTTGCCAGAATGCCCGCAATGACAACTCTGTCGCCACTGGGTCGAGCACCCGACGCCTCCATGTGGGCTCTGCCAATAATGGGTTGTCCTTTTTCAACCAGATCTTCTGGCAATTCGTCACCAATAAGCAACATCAAATCGACCAAACAGGTAGGGGTTGATATTTGATTGTTGTGCCAATTGTCGCCAAAAAAATCGTTGTCAACCCAATATTTGAATCCCAATGTGATGGTTTCTTTTAGTTTTTCACTTTTGAAAAACGCTGAGGATTCATTTTGATATGCTTTTGCCAAGTAAACCAGATCAGACGTGTGTCTTCGTTGTGGGAACCCAGCTGTTCGGGTTAAATCTTCATAATTGATGTCCATAAAACAGCCATCTGCATCCATTCTGGAGATGATGGTTTCTACGCGATCATCATCAATTGAAGATTTCATGATTTCAGCAACGACTCGATCTCTTATGATTCTAAAATCATCCATTTGTCCACCAATCGTAAAGGGTATAAAAAATGAAGATGAGGCAGATTGTTTTGTTTATTGGTTTCACAATATTGACTTACTGTATTCAGGTTCTCAATCTACAGATGAAAGGAAGCAATTTTACTTTCTTTGGGCGTAAGCCATGGATTGGATTATCAATAAAAAGAATTGTCTTTTAAGTGCAAGCGCTAATTTGTGTTGTTTATAATTACCTGTAATTTGGTTCATGTTTATTCATTAATAATATTGGGGACATGTTCCATAATCAAACTTTGGAAGAGGATACGCTTCTGAGGAACACTTTAGTACGTCTGCTTATGTTGCCTGTTTGACATGTGGATAAAAACAAAGTATTGTTTTGGAGAATGCTGAATTTACCTTGAATCGCTTGATTGAGAATCACCGAAAATTACAGCGACTTAAACACCTTGAAGAACAGATTGTGCGACAAAGCTCATTTGAAGGCCTCATTGGCATCGGTTCCGAAATGCAGGGTGTATTTTCTCTTATTCGTCGTGTGTTCAAAAGCGAAACGACTGTTCTTATTTAGGGCGCAACAGGTACTGGCAAAGAATTGGTGGCCAAGGCGATTCACAATTTGAGTGGTGTAGATGGGTTTTTACCCATCAATTGTGGGGCATTGCCCGATGACATTTTAGAAAGTGAATTGTTTGGGCATGTGGAAGGGGCTTTTATGGGGGCCATTCGGTGCAAATATGGTCTTCAGCTGACATATCCAATTGTTTGTGCTTTGTTACTTATTACCCGTTAAGGGGCGGACTATGGTGTTTTTTATTTTATTTCAACTTTTGGGTTTGTGGTATGGCAGCGGTATTGCTGCTACGGATTATGTTCCGCGTCTTGACGAGCCCAGTCATATTGAAGTCTTGCCGCCAGTCTGGCGACAATTATGGTTCATAACTGTTATGGCATTGGCGGGCTGTTTGGCCGTTGGTGCGGTCATTGGTTTACTTTTGCGACAAAATTTTTTACGTAAAATTTCCCGTGAACAACAAGCTTTGCAGAAAATTAGCGATGCCATACAGAGCATGTTGACACACTCAGCACTAAATGATGTGGTTCAAGTGGTCCATGATCAATTGATGGCTCTTGAGATCAATTTTCATACGTTAACCATCCACCATGTTCTTGATGCAGAAACCGGAGCTTGTTTGTCTTATGAGGTGGGAACCTGTAAAAAAGTTGTGCAGTATGAATCTATCAATTTACGTGTGGTGGCCATGTGGCAACATGGTAAAGTGCGGTATCGGCCAGATATGTATCTCGATGCGGGTGGTTTGGATCCTCAGAAGTTTAAAAATATAGAGGATCGCATGGGGTGGCCTATTCGAGCAATTTTAGATGTGCCTCATGCGCGTGGTTTGTTGGCTTTGCACAGTGAGACCTCGCACGGTTTCTCAGATAAGGATATCACATTTGTTGGTCGTGTGGCCGAATATATTTCTTTAGGCGTTTCTCGTGCGGAAGATATTATGAAAATGGAGGACGCACTTGATTCCGCGCGAAAACTGGCAAATGCTGTGGAGCGCAGCCCTGCTTCTGTGGTTATTACAAATGTAAACGGCAATATAGAATATGTAAACCCTCAATTTGAAGAGGTCACTGGTTATACGATGGATGAGGTGTTGGGAAAAAATCCACGCGTATTAAAGTCTGGCGAGTTTCCACCTGAAGCCTATCAGCAATTGTGGAAAACCATTACGGTTGGTGATGTTTGGCGGGGTGAATTTCACAATAAAAAGAAAAATGGGAAGCTCTATTGGGAAGCGGCATCGATTTCTGGGGTAAAAAACGATGCGGGGGCAATAACACACTATATTGCAGTGAAAGAAGATATTACAGAAAAAAAAGAAATGGAAAAAGCGCTTTTAGAAAGTGAACGCAATCAGGTGTTGGTGACAACAGCGGGTGCTGCCGCACATGAAATTAACCAACCGCTCACGGTTATTTTGGGTTTAACACAATTGTTGATCAGCACCATCCAAGACCCAAAGGTTCGCGAAGATCTGGAATATATAGAACGTGCAGGACAAACCATTAAACAAATTGTGGTCAAAATGTCTCAAACGGAGCGATACGAAACAAAAGACTATGTGGGGGGAGCCAAAATTGTTAATTTTGCAAACCATAAAGAGTCAGATTAAATGCTTGTCTGAGCTGTGTCCGTGCTACGTTTTTTTATTAAAAAAGGATAGAGTAAATGCATCGTACTGTTTCGACAACGGCTGAGTTTTTACAGAAGTGGGATTCTCGAATTAATTTTCTTTTAGCAGGTGAGTGTGTTCCGTTTTCATTCTCTTTTCCTTCTACCCAATGCATTGTTGAGCGGTTGGTAGAAGAAGACAAAACAACAGCCATTGTCGGACAGTTGAGGAATACCACGGAGCGAGAAAATCTGATTGAAAACTTTCGAGGGATGTCTTTTGGTGCGTTGATGGAAACGTCATTTCAATTTCGGTATCCCGATGTGACCCTTTTAGATCGTCCAGGTGATATCTTTGAAGGATTTACCGAGCAGGTATTGATTCCTTGGAAACAATATTTGTTGGACAATGGATTTGAGTGGGATCGGTGTTACGCTTTGGCCAGAGTATCGGGGCCGAACACTTCTACGGGGTATCATATGGATCGTTCAAACGTGCTGTTTTGGAATGTGCGCGGGCGCAAGGCTTTTCACGGTTTTACGGAACCAGACCGTTGGGTGCCGATTGAGCAGTCTATTGAAAAAAGGATATCACAAGTTATGCCGGAGGGTGTGTTGGACGAAGATATCTTGACTTATGACGTTGGGGACAATCAGCTTCTTTGGAATCATCTGATGACACCGCATTGGGTGGATGCACCAGAACTCACATTTGGGATTAACTTTTCTCTTGGTGGTTTGCGGCATAATGGTCGTCTTTGTCGATACGAAGAGAATTTGTATGATTCATTGGGCAAAAACCCTAATGAATCGTGGCATCCAGAGACATCAAGTGTCGCGTTTCAGAAATAAAACGTTGTTAGTGAAAAATGGGGTTCTATATCAGAAGTTTGGTATATATACCAAGAAAGGCGATGCCAGAGGTGGCACCGTCTTTTTTATTGGTCAACATCTCTTACGACTGATTTCTCAAGTTTTATTGAAACAGTTCTATAATATGCTCTGTGGAATGCTCAAGCGATACACTTGAGTTATCAACTTTTAGAAAATCATTACTGTTTACATCTTCATAGGGCATCATTGTATACGGATATTTTATCTGTGTAACCACAATGTATGCATTTTCAGTTTTTGTGTGGATTCATTTGAGCGTGTTTTGTTATTGGATGGTCTTTATGGATAAACCTGGTTTACGCCTTTATAGTGATCGATAAGCTCATCTACTAAGCCGGCATGAACTTTATTGGTCCACTCGGCATCACTGAGCAATGGGCGTCCAATTGCAACCATATCAAATTCTCCATTGTCAAATCGTCGCATGACCTCATGGAGACTTTCGGGGCCTGTTCCAAAGAATTCCTCTTTGACTAAGCCTATATTGCCTACTGTAATGGTGGGGCATCCCGTTATTTTTTTTGTCCAGCCTGCCAAGTTCATATCTGAGCCTTCAAATTCTGGTAACCAAAAACGCCGGGTGCTGGCGTGAAAGATATCTATGCCAGCATCTTTTAGCGGTAATAAGACGTTTTCCATTTCGGTAGGAGATTGAAATTGCGTGTCCTCATAGCGTGCTACCTTCCATTGTGAAAAACGCATGCAAAGGGGATAATCTGGCCCCACCAATCGGCGTGTTTCTCTTACGATGTCGCTGACAAAATCAACGTGCCCTTCGCGTAAAAAACTATCGAGCAAATAACCATGTGCGCCATGAAACTCGACGCCGTCAAAACCGATTTTTTTGGCGAGAACGGCCCCTTTTACAAAGGCGTTGAAAATGTCTTCGCGGTCTTTTTCATTGGCGCCATGAACAATCTGTTTACCGTCTTCTTCAACAGATATGGCACCAATGCCAGGCTGTGCTTTGGGGCCTTGATGCCACAATTGAACAAATGTGGGTGTGTGGGTTTGGTTGATCTCGCCGAGAACTTGTCGCCAAGCATCTACGGTGTCTTGGGCGATGCGTGGTATGCCTTCTTGGTGTGAAGCAAGTGGATGGTCAACCAGTGTACCCTCTGTGATAATTAATCCGAT
>JABIFK010000907.1 GCA_018650745.1 Candidatus Latescibacterota bacterium
CGGGCTGTTACGGCAATGACGAAATCCGCACGCCCAACCTCGACCGCATAGCCAATACAGGTATGCGCTTCGACCGCTTCTTTTGCGCCTCTCCCGTTTGCTCACCCAGCCGAGCCTCATTCCTCACCGGCCAAATCCCTTCCCAGCACGGTGTGCACGACTGGATACGTGAAGGCAACTACGGCGATCACATTGCCACGTACCTCGAAGGCCAATTGGCTTATACAGATATTCTCGCAAAAAACGACTACACCTGCGGCATCAGTGGCAAATGGCATCTCGGTAACAGTACCTTGCCCCAACACGGATTTTCGCACTGGTTCGTTCACGAAAAAGGCGGTGGCCCCTACAACAACGCGCCCATGATCCGAAACGGTGAACTGTTCGACGCCCCCGGTTACGTGACCAACGTCATTACCGACGATGCACTCGAATTTATCGACACCCATTCAAACGATGAAAACCCCTTCTACCTCAGTGTCCACTACACGGCACCTCACAGCCCGTGGACCGGCCACCCCCAAGACATTGTCGATTCCTACGACGACTGTCCCTTTGACTCATGCCCCCAAGAACCCATTCACCCGTGGGCAGGCAGCCTCTCCAAAGGCAACCTCGGCAAACGCGAAAGCCTCAAAGGCTACTTCGCTGCTGTCACAGCAATGGACCTCGACATTGGCCGTATTTTAGACAAACTTGAAGACCAAAGCATTCGCGACAACACGTTGGTCGTCTTCACCAGCGACAACGGTTTCTCGTGTGGTCACCACGGATTCTGGGGCAAAGGCAACGGCACGTACCCGATTAACATGTACGAAAACTCTGTTCGTATTCCCTTCCTCATCAGCCACCCCGATCGCATTCCTCAAGGTGTGGCTCAAAATGCAATGTGCAGCGCCTACGACTTTATGCCTACCCTACTCGATTACGTAGACCTTACCTTACCCGACAACCACAATCTACCCGGCCAGTCCTTCCTGCCCTCTCTTCTCGGGCAAACAGATATCGGGCGAGAAAATATTGTCATCTACGACGAATACGGCCCCACACGAATGGTCAGAACGGATGATTGGAAATACGTTCACCGCTACCCTGACGGACCGAATGAACTCTATGACCTGCAAAACGACCCCGACGAACGCACCAACCTCATTGACAATCCCGATCACCAAAATCGCATTTCAACAATGCGTGGCACACTCGAAGATTGGTTTGCCCAATACGTCCACACCGAAAAAGATGGCCAAAACCTTCCCGTCACGGGGGGGGGCCAATTACGCCCAGTATGCGGCACTTGGGAAAACGGTTCTGATGCTTTTATCGATCATTAATAATCAATGGAATTAAGAGTCGTAGATGCTGATAATCGCGATGCAAACGAACACGACTAATGAACCAGCAAAGCACAATGGCCCTTTGATTATTACAAAGCTGGGCTGTTGAATCTGTATGCAAACAAGGAGCCAATATGTCTCAACCACATGTAATTTACATTCTCTCCGACGAACACTTCGGCGGTGCCATGAGTCACGCCGGTGACCCCAACGTGCAAACGCCAAACATGGATGCCCTCGCTCAAGAAGGAGTCAGCCTCTCAAGAAAACCTCGATCACAATCTTGGCCGGGTGCGCGAAGCCTTAAATCAAAGCTCCAAATTCAAAGACAACACCCTCAGTGTTTATTTTTCTGACCACGGCGATTATATGGGCAACCACGGTGCCATCAACCGCAAAGAAAATCCCCACGAACAATCCGTTCGCGTGCCTGCCATTTTCCACTGGCCCAACCACATTCCCGCAACAACGTCACAAGATGGTCTCTTTGGTCTGGCCGATATGTTGCCCACCACATTGGGTCTGCTCGGCCTCAACATTCCCCCTCACATTCAGGGGCACGACTTTTCACCCGCCCTGCGTGGCGAACCCTTCACGCCACCCGACGCTCAATTGATTGAAATGAGCGGCAACCCTCGCTGGAGTTATGACTTTCTCGATTGGCGTGGCCTCGTCACCCAACGCTACAAATATGCCTTTTACGAAACCGGTCACGAAGTTCTGTTCGACCTCGAAAGCGATCCCTTAGAACAAACCAATCTGGCCAAGTCCAGCCCCAAATTGCGTGAGCAAATGCAACAACGTCTCTTAGACCTGCTCGCCGAAACCCGTGAACCCTATTTCGACGTCCTAATCCAGCACGGTGTACAACCCGAAGGCAATGTCGTGGATGTCTCAGGCCAAAGCCGCGGGCCCCTCTCACCACACTGGGATGATCTCATTCAAAACAGCCAAGACACATAAAAACCGTTTCATGCACACAAAAGCACCATTGGCATTCTTAAAGCCTGTTGCCACGACAAAGTGTGCTTATCCAAAGAAACAGGCTCAGTGCTTCAAACCAGGGTTAACGCGGATTACTTTTCACCCGTGGACAAAATCAGTGTTTTGTTATACTCACATTAATTTCCGCCACTCCATATAATATTTGCCCTCAGCGTGTCACATTGCTTACCTTTTTATATCGATTCAAAATACAAACACCCTCATCAAGGATTGTTTTATGAACATTCGCGCTATGAGTCTGGTATGCATCACCATTGGCTTGTTATGTGCCACAATTCAAGCCGCAGAAAAAGCGGACAGCACTCAAACAGAAGAACAAGCCCAAGCCACATTGCAAAAATACGCACCGTCAGAAGTTGATACGACCACAGCCCAAGAATAAAATATCAATTTGCGCGATTACCGAGTTCATACAACCATTCAGCAAGTATAATGAGACACAAAAAGCCCCGTACCCAAATTCAGGTACAGGGCTTTTTGTATTGTCACCCTTAAATCTATGAGCAACAGTATGATTTGGTTTGCGTCACCCGAGCTGTGAGCTTACATTGCAACACATTGTTTTTACGTCAACTTAAAAAAATCAAATGGTGTCTTATGAACCAACCCAACATCCTTATTCTTATGACCGACCAGCAACGCTTTGATGCACTCAGTTGTGCAAACAATCCCGACATCAAAACGCCCAATCTCGACGCATTGGCGGCATCGGGTGTACATTTCACGCAAGCCGTTACCCCCACACCCATTTGTGTTGCTGCCCGTCTCAGTTTTATCACGGGAATTGGAGAGGTGTGATCCATTGTCGCATGGGAGTGAAGGGTTGGAAGGGACGTCTTGGGGAAAATCAAAATAAAGGAATTTATGTCGGAACCAGATAATACGCTAACAGAAGAACAGAGAAAAAAAGGGCAGCCTAGGCTTGTAGGATTGGCGGTGAGTGGGTCGGTGAATAATGCGTTTATTACGTCGATTGCTGCACTTTTTTTGTTGGCGTTAAATGCCACGCCATTTCAGGTGGGGTTGCTTGCCTCCGCCAGTCACCTTCAGCGCGCGACACGGTTTATTGGGCTCTATCTGATTCCTAAAATTGGCAAAGCGCACTTGATGTTTTGGGGGCGTACCGTCTCAATATTACCAACTCTGGGTATTATCGCACTGGCGTATTACCTTCAACCAGGGACACAAGCGGTTTGGCTCGCATTAATTATGATTACCCTGCGCGGCCTCTTGCAGCAAACGGGGAATACGGCGTGGTGGCCACTCATTCAAGACAACACAGCGGGTGACGCCATTGGGCATTTTATGGCACGTATGCGTATGGCCCAACGTGCGCTTGAAATTGTTTTGCCGGTTTGTGTGGGATGGTATTTGGGAACCAAACCTCCGGCCCAGCATTTTGCACCCTTATTTGCACTCTCATTAATTGCCACCTTCTTGGGGGCTTGGTGGGTGCGCAAAGTATCTGAACGCCCTCAGGCCAATACCAATCAAAACCTTGTTCAACGTTTGTGGCACGTCGTGAATCACAGCCCAGTTCAGAAGTTGGGCATTTACATGGCCGTCTATATGGGTTTGCGTTCCATGGGCTACACCTTTTGGGTCGTATTACTCACCGATCGTGGCATGCCGTATATGCATTTTGTTTGGCTCACATCTGTTGGTGCTTTAGGCCAACTCGTCTGTTTGCCTTTTTGGGGGAAAGTGGTAGACCTTCATGGGGGGCGATCCGCCATTTCTATGGCCCTCTTGGGCATGTTTATACTCGGCTTTGCCTGGATCTCATTGCCAAGTAATTTGCTCTATCTCACCCTTTGGGCGGGTATCATATTCTTGCTATGGGGTGTCATTGACGGAGCACATCAGATGGGACGCACCCATACCATGATGAAAGCGGTGTCGCCTGACTATCAGGCCGAAAGCTTCTCTATGATCATGTATGGCGCTTCTTTTGGTGGCATTGTCGGTGGTTTGTCTGGGGGTGTCGCATTTGAATACGTTCACAATCTGTCCCATACCACCTATGACCCAGAGCTTCTCTATTTGGCAGGGATTCAATTTTTGTACTTTATTGTTTTCCTTCTCAGCCGTACATTGCCCGGTCATGCAGAGCAAACAACTACGCGAGACCTGATACGAAAACGACGAATAGACGAATAGACGAATCCCGCCCAACACCAAAAGCAGTTGCAAGCTTGGATTCGCAATTTTGCTATTTCACAGATAGGAATGCCACATGCCAGATCGCCCATTGATCATCCCCAAACACGCACAAACCCTTTGCCCTTGGACGCCCGAAAATACACGCCACGATCATCAATTGATCTTTCCACTAAGCAATGATCGGCTGATGCACGTCTGGTCAGAATATTATGCCAATCGCCCATCTGACCCCTTCCGCACGCAATACGATACCGACCGCGGTACCCATGATGAATTCCCGTGCCAGCTTTCGGGAAAAATCTCTACCGATCAAGGTCGTACTTGGAGTACAAAATTCACCTTACAGGAAAACATTTGGGGCAGAAACGTCAAGCACCCCAACATGATGCGCCTCAAAAACAACGATATTCTCTTTACATTCACAGCTTGGGAATCGGACCAATATCGCAACGTGTATATGAAACGATCCAGTGATGAATGTGAAACGTGGAGCGACATCGTACAATTGTCGGAACCAGGCTGGTACTGCACCAACAACGATCACATCGTACGCCTCTCGTCGGGTCGCATCCTTTTACCCTCGCACGGTGGTCCCGGATTTCGATATGTAAAGGGCGACTTGCATTCCTTTGTCTTCTACTCTGATGACGAATTTGAAACTTGGCATTTGTCCGACAACACCATGACCGCCCCCGGGCGCGGTGCCCATGAACCGTCTATCATAGAACAAAAAAACGGTCGCCTTTTGTGTTTGTTGCGCACCACACAGAAATGCATTTACAAAGCCTACTCCGATGATCAAGGCACCACTTGGACAACACCCGAACCGATCGACCTACCCGCACCAGACGCGCCCCCCTTGGTCACACGCATGCCTACCGGCGATCTTCTTCTTTTATGGAATTGCGTCGCCTCCGATCGCAATTGGCCACGCACCCCACTCACAGCAGCCGTGTCTAAAGACGATGGCGAAAGCTGGGAAATAGTTGGCGACATTGATAACCGAACCGATCACGATGCCGCATATGCCGCAGTTCATTATCAAAACGATGAAGCCCTTATTACCTATTATACACGCGGCACAGATTGGGCACGTGATACAGAAATCATGCTCAAAATTTACGACGTTGACACATTTTATAGATAAAAGCGTCATAAGTCTCAAGTCGAAAAGTCTCAAGTCAGAAAACCAAATGCTTTTGATTTTAGACCTGCGACTTGTGACATTCAGTATTTAGGAACCCCATGTCCACACGCAACTACTTTGACATCGAAAAGCGCCTCAAAGCCCTTTCAGACCCCAATCTGCAAATACAAACCATTGGTATCATAAAAGAATACCCCATGTATCAAGTCTCATTGGGCACACCAGCACCCGGTAAAACAAACATCTTACTGACAGCGGGTATGCACGGCGACGAACTTGCTCCAATAGAAGCCATCTTGCAATTCCTTGAAAGCGATCTTTCTGAGATTTACAAAAACTTTCACATTCTTTTTATACCCTGTATCAATCCCACAGGGTATATTGCCAACACGCGAGAAAACAGCAAAGGCGACGACATCAATCGCGCCTTTGAAAGCGACACTGTGCCCGAAGCCAATCTGATCAAATACGCGCTCCAAGACCGCACATTTGCAGCTCACCTCGACATGCATGAAGATTATGATGCCAACGGCACATACTTCTATGAACAACATAAACAATCAGAATGGCTTGCCCCTTCTATTGCCCAAAAAAGCAAAAAAATAGGCCCACTCAACACCGAAAGTGATGATGATACAGATGAAGAAGGTCTGATTGTCGAAGGCGTTTACAAGGTCTCACTTTCTTGGGGAGAAGTCGGGCTTTCACCCTATGTCTTTGCGCATCATGCCAATCACGTCATCATTACTGAAACAGCTTCTACCTCTTGGGAACTCGACAGGCGTGTTGCCGTTCATTTGCTTGCCATAGATGAAGTATTAAAACACCATCACCCGGAGTAATACCATGGCCATGGTTACCATGAAGAATGTCGCACCTTTTCAAGATGCGACACCCATGCTCGAATCACCAGAACAACTGCGTTTATTTGCGCAAGAAGAAGGGTATCTCTTTTTTAAAAACCTCATTCCAGAAAATGACGTGATTGACTTACGCAAACCCATCATTGACATTGTACAGAAATACGACTGGCTTGCACCAAACACACCGCCCCAATTGGGCATTGCGGCATCCGATGTACCCGAAAACAAAGAAGCAACACCTGAGTGGCGCGACTTTTATTGTGACATACAAAAACTACAGGCCTTTCATGCACTGGCCCTTCACCCACGCCTTATTCGCCCACTTGAAATCTTATTCGACGAACCCGTCTTGCCACACAGTCGCAATATTCTTCGCTTGCTCTTCCCCAACTCTGCACGATATTCGACGCCGCCACATCAAGACAATTATTATATTGGTGGCAGTGAAAATACTTGGACTGCTTGGTTTCCATTGGGAGACTGTCCAAAAGAATTGGGCGGATTGGCGTGTGCACCTGGCACACATAAAACAGGGAAGCTCGAAACACAATCCGCAGAAGGTGCAGGAGGGCGTGGCGTCACAATTGACGAAGATACACAATGGGCAGCTGCCACGATGAATTGTGGTGACGTACTCTTTTTGCACAGTCTCACAGTACACCAAGGCCGCGACAACGTATCTGACCGTTTACGCCTCTCGTGTGATTATCGCTACCAACCCCGAACCCACTCCGTTCGTGAAGATTCACTCCAACCGCACTTACATTCGCTCACCTGGGAAGAAATTTACGCCCAATGGCCACAAGACGATCCCGTCAGATATTATTGGAAAAGTTGGGACCTCACTATCACACCCCGTTCATAACGAAAGCCAAAATGGGAAAACAACGCAGCCGCATCAAAGCCGGACTCAAAGTTGCCATCGTTCAAAAGCAACACCAACGTTCGGGCACTTTAACAGCAGGCATTGTCAAAGACATCTTAACGAATGCCCCCTCACATCCACACGGTGTTAAGGTACGCCTCGAATCAGGCGAAGTGGGGCGTGTCAAAAACATTGATGGAGAAGACTCATCAGACAGTCATCAACAACGGTTTTAGAAAACCTATTTACTCTGGAGAATATACATGAGCCAACAAACATTAGACCTTGAAAATGCAGAACACAAAACTCTCGTCAACGCCCAATGGCGTTATGCCGATGGCCTTGTTCCGGGTGAACCCAATGGAGGCTTGGTCGATCAACTCGCAGAAACACCTGCTCGTTTGGCCGACTATGACGACAGCGGTTGGGGTATCATTGACGACATCCAAACAGGCCGATCTAAAGGGTTTTGTTTTGGTTGGTATCGCATTTCCGTCACCTTACCAGAATCGATAGATGGCGAGAACATCGCTGGCAAGTCAGTCTACTTTGAAACGTGTGTAGACGACTACGGTGAACTGTGGATTGATGGTGAATGTGACAAAGCTTTTGGTGAAACAGGTCGGGGTTGCGTGTCGGGTTTCAATTATCCCCAAAAGGTATGTATCACAGAAAGTGCTGAACCAGGCAAAACACATGTCATTGCAGTCTTAGCCGTTAACGGCCCCTTTGGTCGTCCAGGTGGCGGCATCTTTTTACGCTATGCACGCTTAAGTTTTGAATAAAAAATACCGCACCCAGTGAACGCAATGCAGTACACACGAGATGCGATATTTTCTATTTCAGCGAAGTACTACAGGCAGAAAGCCTGCTATGTCTTAATTGTTGATGGTCAAGATCATTTCTGCGCGTTGAATGGCCACATCAATGTTGGCAACAATATTGTCTTCACCGACCAGATCTAACAAACCTGCACGCATCAATGCATCCAATGGCTGTTTGTGCAAACCCGAAAGCAACAGCACACCGCCATCGTGACAAATCCGATCATGTAAGTCTTCAATTGCATGCAGTGCAGTGGCATCAAGTGCCAACACGTGTCGCAAACGCAAAATGAGTACCTTGGGATTTTTTTCAACCTGTGCAATTGCTGTCTTAAACTTGTCTGCTGCACCAAAGAAAAAAGACCCATAAATTTCAAAAACCGCCACACCTTGAGGTAATTTGCGTTGCCCGATGGTATCGTTGTTTGTAAAATCATCCTCATTTTCTTCCAGTGCAGACGTCTGATAACCAATTTGTGTTACTTCAGACATACGTCGCATAAACAAAAAAGCCGAAAGTACCACCCCCACTTGAATCGCAATGGTAAGATCTACAAACACAGTTAAAAATAAACTGTTCAACATAATGACCACATCGCTTTTGGGACTGCGCAACAGCTTCACAAACAAACGCCATTCACTCATATTGTACGCAACAACCATCAATATACCAGCCAATGTGGCCAATGGAATTAAAGCCGCCCATTTGCCAACAAAAACCATAATGCACAATAACGTCAACGCATGCACAATTCCCGCAATGGGTGTGCGCCCACCACTTTTGATGTTGGTGGCGGTACGTGCAATGGCACCCGTGGCAGGAATACCGCCAAAGATAGGTGAGGCTATATTGGCCAGACCTTGTGCCACAATTTCCATATTAGACCGGTGACGACGCCCCGTCATACCATCTGCTACAACCGCCGACAACAAAGACTCGATGCCCCCCAAAAGTGCAATGGACAACGCAGGAGAAAACAAACGCTTCACATGATCCCATTCTAAATTGGGCAGATGCGGCATCGGCAAAGTCGATGGCACCTCACCAAATCGACTGCCAATGGTTTCGACCGATAACCCCAAACCATGCACAATGGCTGTTGTACCAAAAATGGCAACCAAAGAACCCGGTACTCGGTGTGTGATGCGAGGCCAGAAACTCACAATCAAAACGGTAAAGAAACCAATACCCAATGCCTCCGGATTCCACGTGGGAGCGTGTTCGTAATACGCCACACACTTTTCCATAAAATCACCCGGCACCACTGCTATTTGCAACCCCAAAAAATCGCGGGCTTGCGCGACAGAAATGATCAGAGCAATACCAGCCGTAAACCCAATGGTTAGCGGATAGGGAATAAATTGGATCACAGCACCCAATCGTGCAAACCCCATAATCAGCAACAAAACACCGGCCATCAATGTGGCTGTGGCCAACCCTTCATACCCATATTGATGCACAATTTCATACACAATGACAATAAATGCACCCGTTGGACCACCAATTTGTACCCGACTGCCACCAAAAGCCGAAATGATAAAACCCGCAATAACCGCCGTATACAACCCTTGCTCAGGTTTCACACCCGAAGCAATGGCAAACGCAATGGCCAAAGGCAATGCCACAATGCCCACAATCAACCCCGCAATCACATCTTGACGCAATTGCGTTGCCGAATACCCTTCTTTTAACACTGTGATCAATTTGGGTTCTAACTTAGATTGTGGCGTATTCACCTCAGGCCCTCATACATCAAAATTCATATTTACCATCATACCTACATAAATAAAGACCACAACTTATAGATACTATCTGCACAGAACAAGCACAATATTGAACCATCCTAAATAGATAGGAGTATTCATTCGTGAGACTTGAAAATAAAATTGCTATTGTAACCGGAGGCGCAAGCGGCATTGGCCATGCAACCGTTGAAATTTTATTACGCGAAGGTGCGTCCGTTGTGATTGCTGATCGCAATGTAGAAAGAGGAATCAAAGTAGCATCATCATCCGATCGTGCGTACTTTGTTGAAACCGATGTCAGTGATGATACATCCGTCTCCAATCTCATAACCAAAACAGTCGAACACTTCGAAGGCATTGATATTCTCGTCAACAACGCAGGCGTCAGTATTGCCGGCACCGTCACAAATACAGAACCACATCGCTGGCAAAGGGTCTTAGACGTCAACCTCTCCAGTGTCTATCGCACGTGCCGCGAGGCCATTCCACACATGATCACACGCGGTGGGGGTGCCATTGTAAATATTGCCTCTGTGCAGGGCATGTTTGGCTGGGAAAACTACAGTGCCTATGCAGCAACCAAAGCAGGCATTATTGGTTTTACACGTCAAGCAGCCGTTGAATATGCCGATAACAACATTCGAGTTAATGCCATCAGTCCAGGCGCTATCGGTACAGGGCTGGGTACCAACAGTCAGTTACTTGAACCCGAATATGCCTACGATCCAGGCATTACTAAACCCCCTCCGAAAAAGAGCAATGCACCAACAGAACCGGATACGCGCTCAAGGTTAAAGCGATCGGGCACTCCAGAAGACATTGGATATGCCGTGCTCTTTTTGGCCTCTGACGAAGCGGGATATATCAGTGGCCAAAATCTCGTTGTTGATGGCCTAATGACCACATCTGTAAGTTAAGGAATTTTATTTATGACAAATTGGGACGACTTCAAACTCTGGTATCAGCACCCCGCAGAACAATGGGTCGAAGCCTTACCTGTAGGATGTGGGCGCTTGGGTGCTATGGTATTTGGCAACGTGCAAAATGATCGCATTCAATTTAACGAAGACACCCTCTGGACAGGTGGCCCTCATGAGTACCATCGCAAAGGCGCAGTCAAACACTTGGCCAAAATCAGACAACTGATTTTCGACGGCAAACAAGAACAAGCCGAGCAACTCGCCTTTAAACATTTTATGGGCAACCCCAAACGCCAAAAAGCGTATCAACCCTGTGGCGATCTGCTCTTGTATTTTCCAGAGCATGAAAATGTCACCCATTATCACCGCGAGCTCAACCTCGACACGGGCATTGCGACCACCACCTACCAAGTAGACAATGTCACGTATACCCGCGAGGTCTTTGCCAGTTACCCAGCCCAAGCCATTGTCATTCGCCTATCGGCAAACCAACCGGGGCAACTCACCTTTAATGCGTCCCTCGACAGCCCACACGCACGTCTCAAATACGAAGTACTTGAAGACGCCCAAATTGCCCTGACAGGCAAAGTAGCCCGCAACCCCATGGCCTTTGAAGCGCGTTTGTTAACCCGTGTTGAAAACGGCTATATCGCTGCTGCCGACGACGGCATCTATATTCAAGAAGCCGACGCTGTCACGCTCATTCTCACAGCAGCGACCAATTTTAAAGATTTTAGAAAGCTCACATCAGATCCTACAAAACGATGCAATCAAACCATTCGCGCATTGCAAAACAAAACCTTCAATGACCTTCTTGAAGAACACCTACAAGACCATCAATCGCTGTTCCGTCGTATCGCCATTCATTTGGGAGACGCCATCAACGAACCCATTGGCCAACGCCTCGCGAACCTACCCAACCGTGAAGACCCCCACCTCTTGGCGCTCTACTTCCAATATGGCCGCTATCTCCTGATTGCCTCCTCACGCGAAGGCAGCCAACCGGCCAACTTACAAGGCATTTGGAACGATCAAATTGAGCCGCCTTGGGACAGCAAGTGGACCGTCAACATAAACACAGAGATGAACTACTGGCC
>JABIFK010000704.1 GCA_018650745.1 Candidatus Latescibacterota bacterium
AATGATACACGTGTTCGTGCATACTTCTGTGGTCATCAGCACATCAACAGCCGAATGCCAATCGGGAATGCCCATCAAATCGTAACGGGTTCTGTCGGTCTCTCAACATGTTGCTACCGTGTCTTGGATATTCAAGCAGATAAAATCGACGTAACAACCCACCGCTTAGACGGGATCTCCAACTGGCTTGACGATGCCATGAACCCTGATCGATCTTTTGATGAAGACCATCCCACATTCGAAAGCTATCAATGGGGAAATGATAACGAGCGCACCTTCGAGATCCATCCAGTATAACGCATATTAAACCAGAGGAAACATGCAAGACTTACACATCAACACCCCATTGATCCAATCCACACATGTCGGCCAAAGCTTAGATGCCAATATATGGCTCAAAATAGAAACCCTACAACCTTGCGGTTCATTCAAGGCAAGAGGTGTTGGATACGCGTGTACCCAATATGTCAAAGACGGTGCAAAAGCACTTGTATCTTCTTCGGGCGGAAATGCGGGTTTGGCTGTTGCTTATTCGGGTCGATGCCTCGATGTCCCTGCAACAGTCGTAGTACCCACCACCACAAAAAAACGTGCCATCGACCTCATCAAACATGAAGGCGCAAAAGTCATTGTTACCGGAGAGAATTGGGACGCGGCACATATCTATGCAACAGAATTATCACAAAAAGAAAGTGCCGCATATATCCACCCCTTTGACGACCCTTATATATGGACCGGACATGCATCCATCATTGATGAAATAGCCGAAGCAAACGTCACACCCGATGCGGTCGTCTTATCGGTTGGTGGTGGCGGGCTTTTCTGTGGCGTGGTGGAAGGCTTACAACGAAACAGTTGGAATGATATTCCCATATTGGCAGTTGAAACCAAAGGTGCAGATTCCTTGTCCGTCGCATCACTGGCAAATCAACATATCGGCATCGACAACATCACCAGTATCGCCACAACATTAGGCGCAAAGAAAGTAGCCAAACAAGCCTTCAACTGCCTACAAGAACATCCAACAAAAAGCCATGTCGTAACGGACAAAGATGCAGTGGATGCCTGTTACCGCTTCCTCGAAGACCACAAACTCATGGTCGAACCTGCATGTGGTGCAAGCTTAGCGGCAGTCTATCAAGCATGTAATTTCTTGAAAGACAAAAAAAATATCCTCGTCATTGTGTGTGGAGGCGCAGGTGTCACGGTAGAACAACTCCAAGAATGGCGACAACAAACCTCATAAAAAGAAGAAGTGCGTATCCATCAAACCGTCTGATGAAGGAAATAGAATGTCAAAATTTGAAAATGTAACTGTCGTTAAAGCAGCCAACGTTTATTTTGATGGCCAAGTGACAAGCCGTTCCGTCGAATTCGCAGACGGCACAACCAAGACCTTGGGCATCATGCTCCCTGGCGATTACGAATTTGGAACATCCCAAAAAGAGATCATGGAAATACTCTCTGGTGATCTCGAAGTTTTGTTACCCAATGCTTCCAAGTGGCAAACATTCAAGGGTGGAGATACATTTGAAGTGCCCGCATCAGCCAAGTTCAAACTCAAAATTCTGAGCGTGACAGATTATTGCTGTTCCTATATAGCGTAGTGACACAAACAAGGAACACAAAAACGCCGATGTCGCTCATAAGCGATATCGGCGTTTTGCATAAAACAAACCCAGAACTTAGCATCAATCGTTGCTTGCAGGCTGATCCAAGAGATCTTTCAGATAGGCCACACCCGCCTCTACATGATTTGCAGCAGCATCTAAATGATCCGCATCTGGCTGTAAATAACCGTGCTTGCCATCTGTAGACGGTGTCCAGATAACACGCGAATCTTTTGGTTTCTCGATCGGTTCATACAGCGCCAAAGGTGGCACGTCTGCCGGAGGCACTGGCATCCGAACCGCATACCCATAACAAACCTGCGTCATAATCCGTGACAGGCATCATACCCCACATCGCTGCGCGATTTGCCATAACCACCAGCAAACAGCAAAAAGTCATGAAATCCGACAGCTCCGTCATTGTCAAAATCCGATGGCTTATCTTGAGACGGTGTTTTCAATTCTTCCGCAGACCGTGCTCGAAAATCCAATATCAATTCATCCTTGCCACACGTCACATGCACCACAGAAGAATTCCACGGTGCATTGATATAGGGGCTTTGATACGTAAACGATGGCTGGAGGTCAAACGACTTCCCGTGGGTTGTGGGCAACGCATCTTGCAAACGCGACACAGACAAATGCGCACCAAGGCATTGGAAGGTGATTCGATCTGTTTCTTCTGTCACCACAGTTTCCAACAGCCGTGCGACAAAATCTTCGAAAGTGCCATTTTCTGCCAAGCTGCCACACGCCATCAAGATAGGGCGCCACTGATCCAAGAGCACCATCCGGTCTTCTTCCCAACGATACCCACCCATTGCATAGATACCAACATACCCCGAACCCTCTTTTAAAAACAGCCACCCATCTTGCATCCTACGAACCGACATTGCCGAAGGCACTACCACATAGGGTGTCAAATTATATTTATGAGCAGACCGCTTTTTGTGTGCCACCAGCACAGGCCCCAACTGTGCCGTAATGAGCGCATCATAGGTTTGTGGTTTGTCTTCTCGTGTAGAACCACATTCCAAATAAACCCGTCGATCAGCACCTGTAGGAAACACCACACCAGACCAGCGGTTTTGGGCACTCACGCCCGTATGCGCAACCTTGGGGTTGAACATCACCGTACCCAGCACATAATCGGGTGCCACACGCGTAACCCGCAACAAACTGTTCTCTGGGTCAACAACATTCACATTTCCATATCCCAATGAATCTGGCCTCAAATGACCCACACCCGGTCGTCGTGAAAGAGACGTGTATCTCTGCGTGGGCCGTGCGTGAGCAATTTTTTCGACAATCGCTGGCGGTGCATAATCCGATGTGGCAATCAA
Organism: Candidatus Latescibacterota bacterium; assembly: GCA_018650745.1. Lineage (GTDB taxonomy): Bacteria > Latescibacterota > UBA2968 > UBA2968 > UBA2968 > JABIFK01. The sequence continues at coordinate 2,954 of JABIFK010000704.1, forward strand.
CACCGTTGTCGGTCCATTGCCCGCACTTCCTGGCATATCAAAATAGAGATGTGCCGTCTGAAACATGCCATCCTGTGCCCCATTGCGTGCATATCCTCCCGAATAAACACGGCTCTTGCCACCTCCGCGATAACCCGCAACTTGGTCTTGCGCCCAATCTGCCCACAGCAAATGCATAAGTTTTTCAACTTGCTTCTGCGTCAAAGAATCGGGCGCAAAATCTCTCAGGTTTACCAAACATTGCATATCATATTTCTGATACGTCGGGGATGCCACTTCTACAAACAACCCTTTACGAGCGCGTTCTTCACAATACCTGCGAAAATAAACCGCCCAACGATCCCGGTGATCAGATGCAACCTTGCCATCTGAAAAGGATCGATCTCGATAGGTTGCATCTGCTGCATAAACCGTAGCAATCAAACAGTGTACCGACTTACGCATCAAATCATGGTTTTCTGAAGCTTCCAATATCCACGTGTTGGATGTGTCGGGCCGAGAGCGAAGCGATGTATAAGGCCAAAAAAAAGCTTTCAACGCCGCCTCTGTGTCATCCGACAATCGGCCTGATCCCAAAGCACCGTGCGCCAACACGGTTCGCGAAAGCGCAGACAATGCCCAATAGGTTTCTGGCTCCTTTTTACTGTTGGCATCTATCGGCCAAAGCTCTGTGATGCGCTTCAACACACGATTTGCCTCATCAACATTGCGATTCAAGTGAAGCGCACTCAGCGCAAATGTGGCATCAAACCAAGGATGCGGTTCACTTTTTTGCGCATTCAAACCCGCTTCAAGCACCGCCTGCCGCACCACATCAGGCGCCGCAGCCTCTGCACCTGTTCCATTTAACAAAGAAGTCCCTATGCCAAACAAAACACTTAATATCCACCCATATCGTCGCATCAACATGATCACTCCCAATCGTTTGACACCCCTAACATCCCAGATAATATAAACACGCAACAGCCAAATCATACACCTTAAAAAATCACTTTCAGACAACCCGATCTATACTATATTCAAAGGTCAATAACACACCCTAAAATTTATGGCAATCCGTCAATATCTCAAAATATAAACTGTGCAAGTATGCAAACTCAGAGAACATATCATGAACGTTATCACCATCCTCTGCGACACCCTGCGCCGCGACCACGTAGGCGCATATAACAACGGTGCGCCACTCGATCAATGCTGGAGCAACCAGGCCCCATCGTGGTCGGTGCCAACGCCCAATATGGATCGATTAATCGACCGTGGAACAGTTTTCGACAACGCCTATATTGGATCAACGCCCTGCATGCCAGCACGCCGCGATATTTACACCGGTCGCCTCGAATTTCTTGAACGAGGTTGGGGCCCACTTGAGGAAGAAGATTGCGACCTCCCCCGACAAGTCTCAGGGGATCCAAATCGCTCAGTCCAGCTCATGATGGAACAAGGCGATCGCGTCAGTTGCCTGTTGACCGATCACTTCCACTTATGGGAGCAAGGATCGGGCAATTACCACATGGGCTATACCGGGTTTGAGTTCGTGCGCGGAATTGAATCCGATGGTCTCTACACAGACCCCATCGACTTCCCCTGCCCAGAAGGCGATCGCCTGGGAAAAAATGAACGCCATTGGCGCAACGTGCATTTTCTTCGGCAGAACGACGAAGACTATTTCTGCGCCCAAGTTTGCACCAAAGCAGCAGACTGGCTTCAGCGCAACCACACCCACGAAGACTTCTATCTGCACCTCGACATCTTTGACCCACATGAACCGTGGGATCCTCCAGAAGAACTCCTCAAACAGTTCGACCCCAGGGGTTACGCAGTCGAGGGTTTGCGTGCGGCAGCTCCCTACGCCCCTTGGAAAGACCACTATACCGAAGAGCAGTTCAACAATATGCGAGCACGCTATGCAGCCAAGGTCGTCTTCCTGGATCGCTGGCTCGGTGTGATCTTCGACAAAATGGACGCGCTGAACCTCTGGGAAGACACACTGCTCATTTTTACCACCGACCACGGCACCTGGAATGGCGATCACGGTCGCATGGGCAAGCTGGGTACACACACCTATGACGGGTGCGCGCACATCCCCTTTATCGCGTGCCATCCAGAACATGGCCATGGTGAACG
>JABIFK010000705.1 GCA_018650745.1 Candidatus Latescibacterota bacterium
AATCGACGGGAGAAGCAAACCCACCCGTACTGTCGTTGAACAACACCGACAACGTACGCTTAATATGATTGGCAGCGACCAAATCCAGATCGCCATCACCATCTAAATCACCTGCACGAACCATCACGGGCCCGCTGCCCACACGAAAATCATTTCGGGTCAATACCGACCCAAAGGAACTTGTCAAGAACACCGACAAATCATTTTCTCCACCATTTGCAACAACCAAATCCGTCACAGCGTCACCATTAAAATCACCAGCAACAATTGCCTCTGGCGCAATACCCGTAGCAAAAGAAGTAATCGTGCCTAAGCCGGTTTGTTTTAATCGCTGTACACCCAAATTTGAGAGCGGTCCAGTGCCCACGTATACAACGTTAGAACTATCTGGTGCAACGGACAATGCAGAAATAGGCACACCAAAGGTCAAGTTACGTGTTATATCGGACCATATGCCTGCGTTATCAGTAGATTTAAAAACCTTCCCGGTCGTGCTCCCGACATAGATCACATTGGGTGCACTGGGTGATATTCGCAAACTCACCAAAGCTTGATCTGTCAACCCATTGTTAGACGCGTCCCACGAGTCGCCCCCATTAGTACTTCTAAATGCCCCCGCATCAGATGTGGCAACGTATAATGTCTCTGCTTGGGTTGGATGCACGGCCAATTCGGCTATACGCGCATTGGACAACCCGTTGCTCAAAATCGACCAGGTCGCACCATCATTAAAAGATCTCAGAAGCCCGCGCCCATCGGTACCAACAAATACCGTGTCGGGTCTGTGCGGGTTCATAACAATAGTCGTCACATTCACACTGTCCAAATTGGCCTTGACCCAATTGGTACCACCATCGGTCGATTTCATCAAGCTGTCACGTGTACCGGCATAAACACGATTCACATTTTTGGGATCAACAGCAACAGCAGACACCTGAACACCCGTGAGCCCAGTTGCCGCCCATGTCACCCCATGATCCGTTGACTTATACACCCCTCGGTTCAGTGTACCAGCATAAATCACAGCCGTACTGCTGGGGGCAATGCGCAACGCTAACACAGAATCGGCAATGCTGCTACCCACTGTAGTCCAGGAACTGCCGCGATTCACACTGCGTGCAACAGTGCCTCCCAAAGATCCGGCAAAAATCGTGTCGGGAAAATTGGGATTGATTTCAACGGAGGTCACTATCAACAAACCAGGCGGGCCGTTGGAAAACCATGCATTGGTGGTATCGGTTTGCCCATATGCCGACAAGGGTGCCCCAAGCAGAAATGCCACCAAACAACCCAAAATGTAGAGATAATTTTTCATAAGATCTGGACCATCATTAAAAAACGGTAAAAGGAAAACCATAAAAATCCGAGAAGCCAATACACATCACTCACTTTTAGATTTTGGATCTATTTCTGCCGTCCGCCATCTGCCATCTGCCTGCCTTTAATTTCCTCTTGCATAGTTGATACCAAACACACTCGAAAACAGAATAAAATCGACAAAGTCTATGGCACCACTACTATCAAAATCTGCATTTGGTATATATTGTAGGTCACCAAAAAGCGTATTAAAAACAGCAGCGAAAACAATAAAGTCGCCAAAGCTCACCACCCTATCACCCGTAAAATCGCCCACGTCAGTCACCACGGGTTCTATAGGCTTTTCACCGGTGGTTGTCAGTGTGAGGATATCACTCACCAATCCATTACCCGCAGCATCTCTTACTGTAACCTGACAATAATATTCTGTCCCCGCAATTAAGCCCGACACTTCTTGTGTTCGCAAGCGAGACTGATCCGCAATCGCAACGGGATCAAAGTCCAAAGAATCAGACAAATCAGCACGCAAACCCAAAACGATACGGGCAGTCGCAGGTTCATCAAGAGACCAGAACACGGCAGCTGTAGAATCTGTCACTTCGGAGATTTGGGGCCCCGCAACAAAAGTTGGAGCCACTTGATCACTTTCGGTCGTAAACTGCCAAACGGGCCCTTCTACTTCTGCCCCAGCAGCATCGCTTACGACTACTTGCCAAAAATAGTTCGTATCCGGGAGCAATGTCCCAGGAAAAGAATAAGATGTATCAGAAAGACTCTGTGCAACAACTTCCAAGAAAAGGCGGTTTTGACCAAATCTGACATCATAGCCTAACACATCATTGCGATCTGCATCACTGGCAGACCATTGCAAAATAACCGGTGAAGACACACCCGTGGCATTTTCTCCAGGAGTACTTACGCCCAGCACACTGGGTGGATCATTAACTGCCGCAACATCAACAACAATAACAGAGCGATCAGAAGCCCCGGCGGGATCTGAAACTGTGGCAGTCACAGCAAATGTGCCCGAGGCATTCTCTGGTGCAAAGAATCGAGCAATCGCACCCAAAGCAGGATCGGGTGTGGATATGGAAACAACAAGCAGACTATCGGGATCATGAAAGGACCATTGTAAATCACTCGGTTGAGACTCTGCATCAGAGGCCAATGAAATCAACGCCAGACTTGCTGGCTCGTCTTCTGACATTTTTAAAGGAGGAAACGCGCGCATAACGGGGGGTGTGTTGCCCAATCCCACAGAATTGGAACTGGGCATTGTGAACGACAAGTCAGACGGTGAGATAAATTGTGTATTAAAGAATGGTGCCTCAACCAAAACGCGCAATCGAGTCGTTTTCGTCAATGGTGACAAAACAACCAAGTCCATTTGTGTTAAGAGACCTTCTGTCGTAATCGAGTCTGTTGCGCCACCCAAACTTGTCAGATGAGTAACTTCAAGGTCAGCAGATTTTGAAGCCACTTCGTTAAACAGGATCTGCAAGGGGCTTGCTGTATATCCCACGCGCAAAAAAGGCGCACGGCTATCTGCTGGGGCAAATAAAACCGGGTCATAACCAAAAAACAACTCCACCCCTGCAATACTGGCGTTATTTGGCGTTAATGTAAATGACACAGAAACCGTATCGCCAACTTGTGGAAACGGGATACCAGATCGGGCCAAAGAGATTCGCGCGCTACCAACTTGCTGGGGGGTTTCTTGAGCATCCAGAACCACCAAAGTCATAGGTTCATCAAAATCGTTACTCACAATATGTAGCGTATCAATACGCGCGCGAGAACTATCTGGTATATAGGTTACGCGCACAAGTCGTTCGATATCTGGCCCCAAATCAAAGGCCGTTACATCCACTCCAAAACGAACATCATCAACAAAAATATCTGACACCCGCAATGTGTCATTGCCACGATTTGTAATCAGTAAATTCTGAACAGCCGATGCGCCCAAACCTTGGCTTGCAAATGACAACACAGATGATGCCAAATCAATTTCGGCACCCAATCCATCCCCCACCAACTGCACAACCGGTCGCTGTGCTAAAATATTTAATGGCAAATTGGTCTCTACTGTAAACACATCGGCTTGAATGCCTCCCATCAGCGGCTTGAACCGCACCACCACATTTATGCTGTCACCCGTACCCAACATCACATCAGGCACAATCATATCAAATACCGATTCAGTGCCCAGAGCAAGCTTTCCCCCTGAAATGGCGAGTGTATCAGTACCCACATTCCAAATGGTCAAAACCTTACTGTCTTGAGCCCCGACAGTCACCGGACCAAAATCCACGCTTTCTG
>JABIFK010000707.1 GCA_018650745.1 Candidatus Latescibacterota bacterium
AGCAACCAAACAGACAACCACTCGCCATGCATACAAGCCCCAACAACGCCCATACAACAAATCGTAATCAACTCAGAATGAGAAAACCCAATATTACGACGTTCTAGAAAAATGTTGATCACCAACAAAAAACAATAAGGGATCAACATTGCCATCGAAAGATGAGCATGATCGGCACGCGTAGAATGAAGAATCAGGCTGGTATACGTTGGCCAAAAGGGCACCCAAATAGCCATGACCAACCCAACCAACACAGATCGCACCGTAAAAGCCGAACGTGTGGATTTCTGAGCATCAAAAGAAGTTTGAGAATCAGTTGAACGTATCGCCAAAAAATACTCCTATCACATTCTAAAGGATTTGCATAACCCCGCCACCGACACACCGGATCACAAAAATAAAAACGGCGACGAGACTTAAGTTACGTCCCGCCGCCGTTTTGACATCTGTCAGATCAGAAACCAACCGAGGCAGTCAGCATCTGAACGGGGTCAAAGAAAGCACCGTTAAAGTGCTTACACGCATAATCTATGCGAACCCCTTTACCCGATTCTGTTTGGTAGTTGATACCACCACCAAACGAATAATCTTCGGTATCATGATTCATCTTATAACCACCGCGCAACGCAAAACCAAGTGCAGAAGTTGGGCGCTTAAACTCATACTCTACACCCAACAATGTCCGCTCATCAAAGTCGATTGAACTGGAAATCTCTGTTACAAGACTCAGATAATGAGGTGCCGGTGTTCGACCATACATCGAAATCAAGTCGAATACAAAACCCAAACGGAATGACCGAGGCAACTCAAAGCGCTCGCGTTGATATTCTTTTTCTTGGCTGAAGTTTCGAATGCTCATAGCTATGACCAAGTTTCGAAACCCTGTATTAAAATAGGTACCCACATCTACAGAAATAGCATTCTGACTGTTGGATTCCGTTTGCCGAGTGCCAGAAACAAAAACCGAGCTCGAGCCGAGGTCTTGGTGCGCATACCGTGCCACCGTTCCAACAGAGAATCGGTCAGTAAGCTGAAAACCCCATCCCAAAGACAATGCATAATTGGTTGTCGTAAAAGTACCCGTTTCAGTAAATCCTTGGCTGGACGGATCGGGATTAATTGCCGTACCGTTGATTTCTCCCGCATCATGCGTCACAAAACCAATACCAAAATTACCAGGTAGATCACCAATCTTTAAAACCGCACCCCCCACATCATGCTTTGTCTCAGCAATCCATTCTGCATGCGTAATAAATGCCTGGCGATCCACAAACCCCAATAAACCAGGGTTCAAAAACAACGCACCGGGTGCATCACCTGTTAAACCAGCACCTGCATCTGCCATTGCAGCTCGTCGAGCATCTGTAGGAAAAGCCAAAAACACAAAACCACTTTGCCCAGCTTTCACACCCGAAGGTCTCACTTCTTCTTGACCAGCATAAACAGGTTGCAAATCTCGAATGAGTTCGCCACCCAAAACACGTGGATCTACAAATTGTGCGCCAGCCTGCAAGGCCGGCAGGGCCATCGCCAACAGACAGGCCCAAATAATCTTACGGTATGTCAAAACAGCCTCCTCGTCTGATTGCAATAGCTTATCGAATAACCACGAATTTTTCAATGTCTGTTTCACCTGTATCAGGGTTAGTGATATGCGCAACATAAACACCACTTACCACAAACTGGTTGTTGTCGTTGGCCATAAGTTCCCATTCTTCATCGCCAGACCCAGAAATGTGATCAAGGCGCGTAACCAAATCACCTTGAAGCGTGAAGATCCGAATAATGGCGCGTGAAGGCAAATTGACAAAGAGCAGTTTGTTCGGTTGCCCTGTAAAGTTGGACCCACCCGAAGATAAATCGCCACCCAAAACACTATAGGGATTGGGCACAATCCGAACCTTCTTCAGATCACCCGTAGGTGCTGAAAACGGGCTCACACCATCACTTAAACTCCGAGTTGCAAAAATACTACTTTCTTGCCCATCGGCATCTACAGAAGTAACGGCATAGAAATAGCGTTCCCCTCGAATCACATCTGTGTCAATGTAGTTGGTTCCCGTGACAAGTGAATTGCCATTAATTGGAATGGGTGGATCCGCTAAATTGGTTTCGTGCCCGGTCATCTTGTAGACATTATAACCAGCCGCGTCAGAAGCACCTGTCCATTCAATCTCATTTTGGGCAGGACCTGACTTATAGGTCACGTTGGATGGCCACGCTGGACCAAGTGGTAAGCTTGGTGAAACGCCAATAGGCCAGGAAACAGAGCTGCCGTTTACTGTGCCATTAACAACCCGACGATCGGCCCAAGCTTGTCTCGCTAAATCAGCAGCCTTCGCCAAAGAGTCTTGGCCACTGTTGAGAAAGGCTTCTTTTTCTGCAAAAGAGATTTGACCACTGGCCCACTGTGCACCCACACGCTTGTTTTCATCTGCGTGAGGGCCAGCAACAACCCAAGCTTCTACAGTGTGTATCCATTCACCTGGTTTCAGATCCCAAGGTCCCCAAGTAACTTGAAGCGCATAAGGCAGCAACTCCGTTTGTTGTGTACTGGGATCATCACTTTCCATAATACGACCCGCCCGCGTGGTACCGGGCTCTACAATCCAATCATACACGTTTGAACGTGTATTGCTGCTCGTATTTTGCCAGTTGTCATTTGTGACACGCTTAATTAAACGAGGCTGAGCGGTTTCCGATGCATTAGACTCATTGAGAAGCCAGTTATTCGCATCTGAAAAATCGCCAAGCGTAGTCGGGGTTTGCGAAACATAAAGCCAGAGTTTGCCTTTATACTCAGATTCTAAGAATTCACCAGCCGAAATCCGAGCGTTTTTGGCCAATTCGAGAGCTTCATTACCTTCAGGAGGAGCAGGTTCACCCCGATCATCACCATCAGATCGATAACCACTGCTAATGCCCGAATCACCGTCGCGTGCCCAAACCATCTTGGCATCATCATCATAAAAATAGAGCTCATCCCATCGCCCCAAAGCACCCAAGTTCGCAGACCCTAAGTGCGTAGGACCAAATGCACCTTGCCCTTGACCAACCTGCGCCATAGGACCTTGTCCATTCCCGCCAACCAACATAAAGTTTTGGCCAATATATAGGTCATCAAATACAGGGTTGGCCGTGTTTGATTCAGGGCTGGGTGCAGAACCTCGGTTACCCGCTCGTGCATCAGGCACATTGGGTGGGTCGGGGCGACCATAGCTGCGAATCAAAATAAACATATCGTCTTGCTCTGGGCTTTGCCACGCATAGAGTTTGCGCCGTTCCGTAAGCCCACCCGCATAAGCAACTTCCAAAGGAAGCATCAAATCAGCTGTCAAATCGGATACAACTTGATCACCACGATCACCAAATATGGTCCAATTCGACTGAGCCAAACTCACGCCATCTTGCGAAACCGATGGCGGTTGATTCCGATATATCTTTGGAGAGATGCCATCGCCATATTCAAAGTGCGTGCGGGTAAAGTCTCGTGCATCTTGCATATAATCGTTGACAAACTTATTAAAAGGCTTGCCAAGCAATTCGGGTTGGTCATTTTGAAACGGTTCAAAATAAGAAGGCACATTAAAATCTTCGATGGCCATCTGAAAGTAACCGTCCATAACATTTGCAACTCTGTTGCCCACATCAGGGTTCGTCGTGCCAGTTGCACGACCGCCAGGGGCACTGATATCCACGATAAAATCGATACTGGGCCAACTGCCCCACATACGTCCGATCCATTGTGCACTTGCATCGCTCAGTGGCAGAAGCAATACCGCGCACATGAGTATCAAAAACCTTCTTCTTATCACGTTTTTCTCCTATGCTTGGAATCATAAAAGTGAATGACAAAAACTCACTTTGATCACGTTTTCATCTGAAATTAAGTAGGTGTTGCTTTTGATCAACAGAGTGGCTCATAAAACAACACCTACTCCAAATACACCATTGTTCCAAAAACAATATCTCAGATTAGAAACTAAACCGAAGACCAAATGTAAGATCTCGTCGGTCACTATATAACGCATACGGACGTCGCATATCTGAATAATCTTCAAGATCAGAACCCGGGCGTTTGCCTTCTTGAACCCGACCGTTTGTATCTACTGTCCATCCCAAAGTGGTCATATAATCTTGAAAGCGATTTCTTGTATTGGTGCCAGAATACTCAAAGGCATTGCCGCCACTAGAGCTGCCTACACCAGATTGAGGTGTATCTTCGTTATTCACACCAAAGACATCACTGCGATTACCACCACCTGTAGTATGTGTATTTTTGAAGTTAAGCGGATTCGATATTTCCAAGAAAAACATCGGAGCACCTGCGACATCAAACATTTTTGAAATACGCAGATGTCCAGCATATTCGTCTACCCACTGTGCATTCAAAGTGTTGATCAATGTTGCATCGGCATTACCAGGGTTGTAGTTGAACCATTCCCCAGCCTCGCGTTCAAAGAAGAAGCCAAGACTCCATCCTCCTTTGAGCATGCTCATATCACCACCGTAATCCAATGGCGTGCGGAAGTTACCACCAATCTTCATTTGAGGTTTTGCTTTAAAGGGCGGCGCTGCATTGTTCGGATTGTTTTCTAGCACGGTTTGAGAAGGATTTGAAACTGTTTTTGCGTCACGCAAGTTTCGCCAAGCCGTGTTACGCACACGTGCCTGCCGAACATCATAAGACACAAAGCCTGTAAAGAATTTACCACGCGTTTTCTGAACTTTGAGCTCCAAACCACGCGCATCGGTTGCAAATGCATTTTGAGTATTCCGCACATTGCGACCATTAAATTCTTGCCACACACGACCATCCGTCCAAGATTCGTTTTCCCCATCTTTGAAATAGATGGTTGCTGTTAACAAGTACTGACGTTGGAAACTACGCTCATACCCCAATTCATATTGAATCGTGCGTTCCATTGACATCCACGGATTGCCCAAAAATTCGAGCGACTGTCCCAAACCACTCTGCGTACGATACAGATCACGTGTATTTATCATTTGATTAAAGTGACCATAGTTGATAAACATTTTGCTCAAATCGGTAATGGGGTAAGAAGCACCAAACCGTGGGCTAAAGGCCCAATCGGTTGGCGGACGAACCTTACGAGCGGCAGCATAAACGGCTTCTGCATCACGACCATACCAGTGTGAATGGGTTTCATTTGGCAAATCAAAATATAGGTCGGGACGATGCCAATCTAATCGCACACCAGCATTCACAACAATATCGCGATACTCCATACGATCTTGCGCATAGACACCACCATAATTGGGCGATCTCACTTCATAGTTGTTGTGATCACCCGTTGCCCCCCCCGAAGGCACATCTGCTTCGGGCAACCAAGGAAATTCAACATTGCCCGATGAACTAATGCGTGGCCCTTCAGATTCATCTTTGTATTGGGGGTCCGTGTATTCAGGTACCGCAGAAGGGACATAACCTCTATTTTCGTGCAAGCTAAAGGTATGAACCTGGACACCCGCTTTAACTTGGTGGTGCGGTGTAATTTGACTGGTAATATCAGCGGTATAATCTCTCTCCTTGATATTGGACCAGTCACCTGCACGGCTATTTCCACCCCCACCTTGCAGCCTAAAAATATTCAAAATATCGTTACCACCTGGGTTGTAATTCCAACCATAGGGTGATTCGTTCAACACCACTGCACCACGTGCTCGGGCGGCATCTGCACTTGCAGCATCAACTTGTGTGCGTGAACCGTCTGTGTTAATCGCAATGGCTGGTGCATTGGATAATTTGGCAGGATGCCAAGATGCCGTCCAATCTCCTTTACCAACACGTGCAGTAATATTGTAGAATGTTTTAGGTGATAATGTGTGCGTCCAAGTTGCCAAAAAGTGATTGCGCACAATCTCCAGTTTCTGATAATCAGCGGAAGGCATAAAAATACGCTGATGAGAATACTGCTCAAAAACCGACTGTTGCGAGCGTTGTGGCACACCCACGTTATTACCCTGATGACTGCCATGTTGGAAGCCGCGAATATATTGTACCGCAAGCTTGGTCGTAGCCGTGGGCGTAAGGGTCAACTTAAGTTGTGTGGTATTGTCACGATAGGAAACCGTGCCCACATCAAAAGGATAAGCCATGCGTTCTTTTCGGCTTGAAGCCGTAAAACCAACTTTATCCTTCAAAACAGGTCCACCAACTGTCACATCCCACATATAGTCAGAATCACGATCTTCGGGATTGGCGTTAAATGGCCCAGGCGCATAAGGATCATTTTCATCAAAACTTCTATGCTGCCAATCCCAAATGCCCTTGGCTTGTGCGGCTGTCGAAATGGGATCAGAACCCGATACACCAGAATTCCAGGTGCTGCCACCAGAGGTTCGGCTTGCAAGCTCTTGTTCCCATCCAACAAAGTCAGGTGCACCATCGCTATTGGTATCTGCTGTAGGTGTCATAGACTGAAAGCGACCCACATCCCACCAATTTTCATCAGAATAAACATTGGGGCCAAAGTGCTTCCGGCCTGCCGGATTGTAATTGCCTTCAGAAGAAACCAACCATTGGCTGGGTTCTTTGGTCACAAAGTTCACCACACCTGAGCGGATATTGCCATACTCGGCATTAAACCCACCCGTGAGAACCTGAACCTGTTTCACGGCAGTTTTCGAAAACGAAGTATAAGCACGTTGGTGACGATTATCCGATGCGGTTACACCATCCATATTGTAGCCAATGGTCGTTGCATCTGAACCACGAATGGTTATGCCCCAAGAGTCTGTATCGACACCCACTTGTGTTGCAACTTGATCGCGGAGACGCGGCCCAACAGGAATAGCTTCTAAATCGGCCTGTGTAAGCGCCTGTTGGGCAAAAGAAACATCCATTTGAACGGGATCCAAATCGGCACGAACAACAATTTCATCCAATTCTACAGTCGACTCTTTCAGTTTGAAATCGACAGTAGACGTTCGATCAACCAAAATGGTTACATCGGTCTTCGCTACCCCTTGATAACCGATAAGAGTAGCCCGAACGTTGTAGATGCCTGGCGGTACTTGGAGAATAAAGTAATCGCCATTGACATCAGCAGTCGCACCCATTGTTGTACCGTCAATCACAACATTGGCACCCGGTAAGGGCTCACCATTGCCATCTTCTGTAACACGCCCCGAAATTTTACCTGTGGTCTGGGCAAAAATTCCAGAAGGTAAAACCAGCAAGGCTGTACACAACAAAACCGCCCACAATATGGGTGGTCCAAAACCAAATCTGTAGGTGTCCCTCATTCCTGCCTCCTCTACTATTGGTGAAGGGGATAACCCCGCCAAACAACAATTCTTAAACACAGCAGATTACTCGCAATTCTTAAGAAAGCGTCATTAATTATCCTAATTGGGAACGCTGTTCTTGATTTAGATGTCTAAAAGATGTACATTGATATTGTGGTCATAATGAGAGACAGAAATGCCCCTTAAAATGACCTACTCAGTCGTTAGCTTCTGTATCTTGCCGGATCGGTAGCTAACGGCTTTTTATTTGTCAAAAATTGAAGAGAGTGAAACGCAAGAACTGGAGAAAGTCAACTTGCAGCGCCTTAAATTGTCATAGAAGGTTCCCGTTTAGCGTCCATCTTTGCTCATAATTATGTGACAAGTATATGACATTGATGTGACAAGTATATGACATTGATGTGACATACTTATGACCAAGTTATGATCTGAAAAATTGGATGTCAAGTTTTATCTTATAGCAGACATTAGTTACCCTCTCCCACTCCTTCTTAAGTCCTACCATCCATTGATCTTATGGCCTTGTCCTGGAAACCAAATAAAGTCGACCACAGCACCCAAAGCAATGGCGGCAAGAAACCCTAATAAGAAGCCCATAAACAAAGGTGTATTGCGCCGATAACTTTCGAGCCCGCCAAAACGCAAAATCAGCACTTTAACTGCCCAAACAATGAAAATAGATGAGATGCCACTACGCAACACGTCTGACCCTGAAATCGCAAACCCAATCGGGTGTAAACCAAGCCCAGGAAAGCGATATCGAATGGCATAAAGACAAATTGTAAAAAAAGCACCAAAACCCAACCAACCGATACGCGTCCAATCCGTGCCCAGCTCATTATTACGAATCCGATTAGCAGTTAACTGCCAAACTCCCACAGCCCCATCACCCGACCCATTAAAACTCACACTGCCAAAGTTATAACTGCCTACCGTATAATTGCCCCCATAAATAATAAAAGCCCATACGGCCAACGCACCAAAGGCAAAAGCAGTTAAAACCGCCAATGGAACCAGTCTACGCTTGTTTTTTTCCATCGCCAGCCCCAAGCGGGGAATATGTGCAAGTGTGGTAATTCCAAATGTCTTGGCATCGCCAATAAAAGAGAAGGTCAGCCCCAATGCAATGGCACTTGTTGGTCCAATGCCCGTAATGCCAAACAAATGCCAAGCAAATGCTTGGGCCGTTGAAGGCGTGCGTAAATAAACCAACCCCGTTTCCACAATAATACGTGCCAGACCAATATAGAGAATTAAAGTAGCTGCCCAAAAGGCCACCAGGGCCCAACCAGACAACCCAAGTTGCCATAAGAAAAAGACACTGTAAATTGAACACGCAAACAGTGCAAAAACAGCGCTGCGATAAGAAAACAATTCTTCAGAATCGTCAGCCTCCTCTCCGCCTCGCCCCGTAAATGCCTTTAAGAACACGGCTCTCAAATGCGCACGAGCAACCCAAAGCCCCCAAAACACAAATGCAATAAGCCCACCAAAACTCTGCCATCCCACAGCCGGATGAAATGAAGTCCACGGGTCAGGCGACCCCATCTCAAAACCAAATCGATTCATCAACCCCACCTGCAGAACAGTAAGCAGGTGAAAAAACCAAATGCTAAACAACACGTCTGATTGGGTGAAATATCCAAAGGCAATGGTCATGGGATTTGTCTTAAAACGCAAATATGGAAAACCATTCCCTATATAGATAGGCCGATCAATATTCGCTTTAATGGGTGGAATCAGCTCATTGAACCACGAGCCAAGATCCCAAGCGAACAAACAAAAAACCACCCAAAAACCAATTTGAAACCGCCGGTTACGCAGAAGCGCTATAAGTGTGCCTTGTTGCCCTTGCTCGCCCGTCAACTCCAACAACCCCGCGGCCAAAGGAAAAGGCAAACGTTCGTGCTCCATCCATTGGCGACGAAAAATGACCACAATGCACAAATTGGCCACAAAAAATGCGGCAAAAAAAGTGCCCCACCACATCAGAGGCGGTAGCCACCCTTGCCAAGGGAATGGAACACCAGGTGGAAGACCTTCATAAAATGCTGCCGTGACATCCCGATCAGAGACAATAGACCAAGAAGGAATTTGTGTCAGCAGCGTATCTGCCCAACCATTCTCCGCTGAGGCAAAATATGTGGGTGCTGTAATAATCCCTAAGAAAAAACCTGAAAGCCATTCACCTTGAGTAAGTGCGGACACCATGCCCATCGACACAATCAAAATCAGCTCAGACGCAGTCAACCCGTTTCGTTTGCGCGAATAATATGCATTGAACCAAAGCAATGCCAAAAAAGGAAGCAAAATGGCCACTGAAAGATGTGCATAATCAGCACGAGCCGACCGCAGAACATAAGTTGAATAGGCAGGCCAAACACTGGCAAATACGGCCATGACCAAGCCAATTAAAAAAGCGCGTTTTGTCATCGTTGAATTCCCCCACCACACAATGACAAGACGATGGAACAACAAACATCAAAAACCTGATTATTGCTCGCATTCAATACGCACATCATCCCTCCCAGAATGGATAGTTGGTATGGCACAAACATCTTTTCCCTAAAAACGCCTATCCCCATCAATCCCCATCCAAAACGCATCATTCAAATGAAACTCCGACCTCGTCTACTCCAAAGCTTATTTGTCGATCAACAACATCACGCTTTTTTCAATCACCTGTTCTGTGTTCTGATCGGTCACAATCACCGTAATCTCATACCGCCCAGGTTTTGAATCGCCTGGATCTACTTGGATATAATTATACTCGTCAGGCAGCGAACCCGTATGCTCATAAGAAATGGTCACCACAGACTTCTCTTCAATACCCAACAGCCGCCCCAAAGCATGTAACACTTGCACACCACTTAGTTTACCTTTGTGAGGGGTAATGCGATAATCTACCTGATACCGTGTTTGACCAAACGCGTCGGGCAAAAGACCATACACCTCATAATAAATAACAACGGGCTGACCTATTTTATAGGAACGCGAAGGCATAGAAATAACTTTATGTCCGCCCTTAAGGGTCACACTCGAATCTGCTTCAACCTGTCCTGCCAATTCAATATCACTAAGTCCTAACCCTGGATGTGTATAATCTTCTACAACAATTTCTTGTGTATACCCCCCCTGTCGATTGGAAATGGGGTGGTTAATTTGAACACCTAAATAATAGCGTCCAGGCTGGATTTGAAGCGCCAATTCATCAATCGCCAACGTCCCTACTTCGATTTCCGATTTATCAATTTGAAACGTCATAGGCGTTACTTTTCGGTAAATAGGGGTCCAGGTGCTGTCAAATAGAGAAATGCCACGCTCAAACACATCCGTTTCTGTTGCGTCTGCAACCATATCCAAAACCGGCACCCCCCAATACACTTCCAGCCGAGACCTATCTTCCTTTCCCCTAAAGTCAGCTGATGCATAATGAAAATCTAAAACATGACCGGGGCGTTCATAACGATCGGGCTGCGCTTTTTTTGCGCGTGAGATCACCACTTCTGGCCGTGAGTCTTCCCACAACTTTTGATTAAAGCGCGCAAGTTTCCGGCCCTGCGAA
>JABIFK010000708.1 GCA_018650745.1 Candidatus Latescibacterota bacterium
CGTGTGAACATTGCATCAGGTGAAAAGACGGTGCTTGTTTCTTTTGCACAGTTGCGTGATGCATTGATTGCGGATGGACATTCGGAAGTGAGTGCTTTGTTTATCAATCACACACTTTGGAACCGAGATGGAGGTCGCATTTATTTTTATGCACGTGGTGGTTGGGATGGCAATAAAGGGGCAAGGATCAATCAACCTTTTACAGTGAATGCCGATGGCAGTGATTTGACATTGCAAAGAGGGTTTATTGGTGGGCATCCCGAATGGGAAATGGGGCATCGTGCTATTGGTGGACAAGATGATAAGTTGGTGATTTACGATACGGATCTTCAAGAAGTGGTGGATCAGATTGCCGATCCGACGATTATTGAAAAACCGGGTGGGGATTCTTCTTTGTCGCCCGATGGCAATTGGATTGTGACAGGGTATGGCAAGGGTGGGCACAACATGTGGGTGGTGTATCGGCGTACCGATGGTGCGTGGATTCGCACCCCCGAATATGATCAACGTCCCTATGTGTCGGGCGATTTGCGAAGTGACCCCGCACCTTTGTGGAATCGTGATGGATCGAAGATATTGTTTCCCTCACTAACCGCAGATGGATCGCGCCAACTACATATTATTCATCTGAATATTTAGCAGAGATCATCTACACCGCATAAAAGTGCCCCATTCGAAATTCCGAATGGGGCACTTTTATTTTTATAGTAGGGCTTTTATACGTGTTCTTCGTGTTTAATGATCTTTTAGTGTTGTTCGTGGTCCCGCAGGGCTGATTGGGTTCCGTGCCTTTCCTCCGCTTATTTTTTCCGTGTTTCTCCGTGATCGTTTTAGGTGTCTCGTTCGATCTTCACTATCTGATATCGCCCATCATCCCATTTGTAAAAGAAAACGCGTGTTGGTTTGGTTGATGCGTTTGGGCGTTGGGTGCGAATTTCTATACTGTGATATTGTTTGCTGGGTAAGTTCGGTGGAAGGGGTATATGTGTGGTGGACTGGGTTTGGTTTTGAACGGCAGGCATTCCGCTTTGATCGTAGATGTGATAGCGATAGCTGGTTTGCTTGGCTTGGGCGATGTTGCCTTTTACAGCGAGGTCTTCAAAATGCAAACCTTGTTTATCAATCCAAAAATGGTCGAGGGGATTGATTTTGGCAAACCAATGACGACCAATTTTATCGCGGCGTTCTTGGAGCAAGCGCGTGAGTTCTTTTTCGGCATCGGGGTTGGAGAGTTGGCCCGATTTAACGAGGGCTTCGATATCGGCGTTGGTGAAAGACATGACATTTTTGGCACCCCAGTATCCGTCGCGGGCTGTGCAGCGTTGGAAAGCAGAATTGGGGTAATTGGTCACCCATCGTGCGGGGCTGAAGACGGTACTTTCGAGATAACCAATGGAAGGGTATTTCATGGGGAGCGGTTCGTCCCAGGGTTTGCGGTAAAGGCCTAGAGCAAGTGTTGAGGGTACGATTTGTCTGAGATCAACAATATATTCATTACCCGATTTTTGGGTGCGAGGTCGTATGGAACTGCTACCTAACGAAGCGCCCATGTCAATGAGATAATGTTTGACATATCCATGTCCGTTTTGATCTTTGACATACATATTCAGGGTGTTGGCTGCACGGCGGTCAACGTCGTTGATCCAAGAGCTGATGACGCGCAAACCGCGCAACTCTCGGCGGTGTTCGTGTTCGACTCGGTCGTTGGGGTCGTCTTGGCGACGGCTTCGAAAATTAAAAATGCCAATGGGAGTGCCTTCGATGCGTTTGCTGGCCAAGCAGCGAATACGCCCATCTTTCTGGCTGGCAATACCTGAGAAGAGTTCATCCAAGTCAGATTGTGTCATTGCGCGTTCGCCCCCTTGGCCATCGGGGTACGGCACGTGTTTCCCTATTGTAAATGAGGCAGGTTTGGTATATACCGCTGAATTTCTAGGCACATTATAACCTGCGGCATAAAGAATTTTGGAGGACACGACATCGGCAGTAGAGGCGAGCTCTCGGTTGCCCTTGGCCTCAAATTTGATGAAGTAAACATCGCCTTTTGCATCTTTGATCGTTAGGCCAGGTGCCACACCATTAAATTTGCCACGAATGATTTCCCACTTTCCTGTGGTATCGGGGTGCGCATCCCCGGGGCCAAGTTGAAGTTGTTGTGTATTGAGGGGGCTGAGGAAGTGGCGATTGGTGTACCAAGAGGAGTTGGGTGTTTCGTCCAAAGCGTTGACATTGTCGGCTTCGCGAGGGGGCGCAACGTTGGCAATGTTGCCCAATCGACGCGATCCCCATCCAAGATCAAGCGGTTTGCCTATTTCATTAAAGAACGTGAGGTAGACGATGTCCCAAATGAGGTTTTGGTCTATGGCTTTGAGTTCTGGAATGGGCTTTGTGTCGGGATCAACCCATTTGATAGGTTTGGTGGTCAACTTGTTTTGAGATGTTGCACAACCTGTGAGTAAGATTGAGACAAGCAACCATGAATAGGGTATATATTTAGACATTAAGGTTTTGTCTCCGTGTGGGCAGCGTATATTATGAACATGCTCATAATAAGCAAAAAGCCATATAGAACCAAATATCCTTTTTGTTCTATTTTGAGATCATCCGTCTATCAGAAAATCAATTGGTAAAACCGAGGCATCGCGATATATTTTATAGACTACAGGTGAGAAATTTAAATAAGGACTTATAACCAGGTGGTCGCACAGCGGTCTTAAAAAAACAATCCGCGATTTGAAAAATGACTTGGATGAAGTGACCAGCAATTGGTTGCAGCGTATGACTGCGCTTTCAGATATCAATCTGTACAGCACCAATTTGCGCTTGTATCAACTCCAACATGTGTTTGCTTTTCAAGATTCGACCAAAAAGCAACAAGCTGATTATATGGTTGTATTGATCGACAAAATCAATGCGAATTTGGATGTATATGAAAAGCTAAAAGAATATTCTGAGCAGAAGAATTTGTATTCTGAAGAAGAGGGCCAACACTATCGTGCTTTTGCGCAATATTGGGAGACGTATCAGGATTTGTTTTTTGAAATCTTCCAGCATTCGAGGAGTGGGCAAAATCGCGAAGCGATTGCCTTGCTCAATGGCAAAGCTTTGGATGTGTTCACGCTTTGCAGCGCAGAGTTGTCGCGGTTGGTCAATTTGAATGAACAAGGGTCTTTGGATGCCGCCAAGCGGGCAGAACTGTCTCAGCGGGCAAGCCATAAGGTTTCGACGACGTTGTTGATTATAACGGTGGGTTTGTCGGTTGTGATCGCCTTGGCACTTGTGCGTTACATTACTGTGCCAGTGCAACGGTTGGCGCAGGCGGCGGGCAGTGTTGCCCAAGGGGACCTTGATGTGCGTCTTGAGGCAGACAGTGAGGATGAGATTGGTCAACTCACGTCATCATTTGATAGAATGACAGTGGCCTTGCAAAAAGCGCGTGCACAAACGGAATCTCAGCAGCGCGCACTTGAGTCTACCAACGAAGATTTGGCCAAAAGCAATGACGACCTTCAAGCGGCTATGCAACATTTGCAGGACACACAAGAGCAGCTTGTGATGCAAGAAAAAATGGCGGCATTGGGCGATTTGGTGGCTGGCGTGGCGCATGAGATTAACAATCCAATTGGTGTGGTGACCAGTGCGACGGATGTATCGAATCGTTGTGTCGCACGTATTGAGAGCGAATTAGAGGGTGCGCAAGAAGGGCCTGTTGGGAAGCTTTTGAACATGCTAAAAGATAATTTGCGGGTGACCCATGAAGCGGGTGACCGGGTTGCCATGTTGGTTAAGAGTTTGAGAACCTTTGCTCGGTTGGATGAGGCGGAATATCAGAAAGTAGATATTCATGAAGGCCTGGACAGTAGTTTAACACTGATAGAGAGTGAATGGCGCGGGCGGGTGGTTATTGAGAAGGATTATACCCTTGAAGGAGAGATGACCTGCTATGCGAGTCAGTTAAATCAGGTTTTTGTGACCTTGCTCAAAAATGCTATGGCAGCCATAGATTCTGAGGGCTCGGTTTCTATTATGACCAAACGCGAAAACGGTACGATGCATATTACAATTGCAGATACTGGGCATGGGATGGCCCCTGGGCGGCTGAATAAGATTTTTGATTTTGGTTTTGCTGTGGGTGACAAGCGCGTGAAGATGCGTTCGGGGTTGTCTGTTGCTTATAACATTATACAAAAACATCAGGGCAATATTTATGTTGAAAGCCAGGAGGGTAAGGGAACAACGTTTTTTATTAATTTGCCTATTTCATAAATTGACAGATATCACTTTCTAGAATTACACATGGGGTCCAATATGTTTGGAGATATAAAGAATAATGCAGGTGAGAAACTCGACTATGTGGTGCACCAAGGCAATGCCAACAGCAAGCAAATTGTGGTGTTGGGACATGGTGTAACAGGCAACAAAGACCGGCCTTTTTTGGTGGCCTTGGCTGATGGGCTGGAAAGCGCAGGCATCAATGTGTTGCGCTTTTCTTTTGCGGGTAATGGCGATTCTGACGGCAGATTTGAAGATGCTGTGATTACAAAAGAAGTGGATGATTTGGGGCGTGTAATTGATGCCTTGGATGGGTATACCATTTGTTTTGTGGGGCACAGTATGGGAGGGGCTGTTGGTGTGTTGCGTGCAAGCACTGATGGGCGCATCCAGTATTTGATTTCTTTGGCCGGTATGGTGGATACCAAAGGGTTTGCTGAGCGTGAGTTTGGCGATGTCACGCCCGACGCAGGCAATATGTGGGACGATGAAGATTGTCCTTTATCCAGCGCTTATATGAATGATTTAACTGCGCTTGATACGGTTGTGAATCGGGCCACCCAAATTCATGTTCCTTGGTTGCTGGTGCATGGCACAGAAGATGATGTGGTGCCTATTGAAGATTCTCAGTTGATTTTTACCAAGGCCAATGAACCTAAAGAATTGGTTGAATTGCCCGGTGCTGATCATGTGTTTGGTGATGCGGATACAGCTGTGATGGTTGAAAAGGTGGTGACTTGGGTTCAAGGACAGTTTGCTTAATTTGGAGAAACGATCGATGTCAGAGCGAATATATAAGGCGGCTGTCATTGGCTTGGGGATGATTGGTGGCGCAGACCAGGTATCGGGTGATGCTTTGGGGCAGCGTGTGGATAATATGGACGGCACACATGCGGTGGCCTATCAAAATCATTCACGCGTTCAGTTGGTTGCTGGGGCCAGTCGAGATGAAGGACGTCGTTCACGTTTTGAAGCGCGTACAGGCGCGAAGACGTATGCCCATTGGCGTGAGATGATTGCCGAAGAAGAGATTGATATGGTGAGTGTTGCCACATATACACCCACGCATGCCGAGATCTCTATTGCTTGTGCAGAGCGGGGCATACCTGTTGTCTTTTGCGAAAAACCGGCGGCAACCCGTTTGGATGATGCCGAAAAGGTGCTTGCGGTTTGTAGGCAAAAAAACGCGCTTTTGGTGTTTAACCATCAGCGCCGTTTTAATTTGAACCATCGCAAGTTGCAAAAGCTGATTCAAGAAGGTGGGTTGGGAGACGTGACGTCGGGGTCTTTACAATGGCCATCGGGGCGACTGGGCAATGTGGGCACGCATGCGATTGATGGC
>JABIFK010000710.1 GCA_018650745.1 Candidatus Latescibacterota bacterium
GGAACTTTTACACCAATTAAAGCGCGTGTTTAGAGCCATTCACTCTATCAAGGGCGGTTCGGGTTTTTTTGGTTTGGATCGCATCAAAGATCTGGGGCACGATATGGAAAATGTGCTCGATATGATTCGACATCGCCAGTTGGTGCCTACCCTTGATATTGTAAATGTGTTGCTTGATGGGGCCGATTTGCTCAATGAAATGGTCAATGATGCGACCCATAGCAATGACGTCGATATTTCTGAGCCATTGGTAAAGTTGCAAGCGATTGTCAATGGAGATCCACCACAGGCGACTGCGGTTGATTCTGAGCCCGTGGTGGATGAACCGGCCCCAGTGGTAGGTCAGGAAGTGATAGCGGGCGCTGAAGAAACGGCACCAGTAAACGAAGATGTGGTTTCTGATGGTGTTTCAAATGGTGTAGGGAGCGTAGATGATGAATCTGCTTATACGTTACCCGATCTGCCGTTTCCGCTTGATGCCGACGAAGTTATGGCGGCATTGCGCCAATACGAATATTTTTTTAGAGTAGAATATCATTCAGCAGATATTGAAGGCAAAGGTCGCAGCCCCCGCGATATTTTACAAGAACTCAGACAAACAGGTGCGATGCTGGGGTGCAGTGTTGATTTAGACGCCGATGCTTTACCCGAGGGTGAAGATTCGTGTGTCTTGTTGTTTGCTACTGTATTAGAACCGGATTTTGCCGCCACATTACTCGATGTTTCGCCCGAACAAATTATGCAGCTTAGTGAAGATCAACTCGGTTTTGGTCAAGATGATGAGGGTGTCACGGACAATGTGCCTGTTGCTGTCGATGATGCTCCTGTTGTTGTTGATAACACGCCTACTGTATCTGAGGTCGAAGCACTACCCGAGCCCGACTCATCTGAGTTGGTTTCTTTACCACCTACCTTATCTGCTCCAGAACGCCCACCCTCAACATCTCCTACAGAATCAACAAAACAAGCCAAATCCACACCCGCGAGTATGTCGGCCGCACCTGTTGCTGACAGTACTTTGCGTGTGAATGTGAAGTTGTTAGATGCATTGATGAATTTGGCGGGTGAGTTGGTTTTGACACGCAATCAGTTGATGCAGATTATTTCCTCAAATGATATGCCGTCTATTGATCAGGCTTCTCAGCGTTTGGACTTGATTACGTCTGAATTGCAGGAAGCTATTATGTCGACGCGTATGCAACCTATTGGTGTTGTGTTTTCAAAGTTTCGTCGCATTGTGCGAGATTTGTCGCGGGATTTGAGGAAGAGTATTGAATTGGTTTTGGTGGGTGTAGAAGTTGAACTCGACAAGACCATTATTGAAGCATTGTCTGATCCTTTGACGCACTTGGTGCGCAATGGTGTAGATCATGGTATTGAAGTGCCTTCAGAGCGCTTGGCTGCTGGGAAACCTGAGCAAGCAACGCTTAAGTTGCGTGCATTTCACGAAGCGGGTCAAGTCGTGATTGAAATTGCCGATGATGGCAAGGGCATTGACCCAGCAAGGATTAAAGCCAAAGCCTTAGATTCGGGTTTGCACGACAAGCAGGTGTTGGATGCGATGAGCGATAAGGAAATCATTCGCTTGATTTTTGCACCAGGATTTTCAACAGCTGAAGAAGTGACTGATATATCAGGCAGGGGAGTGGGGATGGATGTGGTAAACACCAACCTAACTGAGTTGGGTGGTGTGGTTGACATAGACTCTGAACTGGGCACGGGGACTACGGTGCGCATTAAATTGCCGCTGACGCTTGCCATTATTCCCAGCTTGTTGGTGTCTATGGGTAACGAGCGCTATGCCTTGCCACAAGTGAATGTGTTGGAATTGGTGCGTGTGTCTCCCAATCAGGTGAAAGACCGCATTCAGAAAATTGGTGGGGCTTTGGTGTTGCGTTTGCGTGGCGATTTGTTGCCTCTGATTCGTTTGAGTGAATTGGTAGATGTGGACCCGGTATATATTGACCCCACCACAGGAGATGCGCAACAAGATCGCAGAGAGGTTTTACATGATCGTCGAGGGCACGGGCAGGGCAAGGACAAAGATGACCTGCGTGAAGACGCTGAACGGCGGCATTTGGGACAAAGTGCGATTAGTATTGTGGTGGTAGCAGCTGGTGCCTTTCAATATGGGTTGGTGGTGGATCAATTATTGGATTCGGAAGAAATTGTGGTGAAGCCATTGGACAGGCACTTGACGGACTCAAAAATTTATGCAGGTGCAACCATTCAGGGTGATGGCCGAGTGGCCATGATTTTGGATGTGGTTGAGATTGGCCGCAAGATGGAACTCAACGACATGGAGGCCATTAAGGACCAACTCAATCAAATGGATCAGGATCGTTTGGATGCCGATTCGGGTGCCGATGCACAATCGTTGGTGTTGGTGCGCAGTGCTGCCGATGAACAGTTTGCGATTCCTTTAGGTTTGGTATCGCGCATTGAGCGTATTGATAAATCTCAGATTGAAGTGGCCGGTGGCCGCCGGGCTATGAAATATCGCAACACGAGTTTGGTTTTGTTTGCCATTGAAGATGCTGCCAGTGTAAAACCGTGTGATGATACTGAGCATTTGTTCGTGATTGTGTTTTCTGTAAGTGATCGTGAGGTGGGTCTGATTGTGTCGCAAATTGTAGATACTTTGGATACCGCGGTGGCCGTGGACCAGATCACTTTTTGCCAGCCTGGCATTTTGGGTTCTGCTATTCTTCATGACGAAACAACGCTGTTGGTCGATTTGTTTGGTGTTGTTGGTGCTGTTGAGCCGGCTTGGATTACAAAGGTTTCTGGAGATGATGTACAACTCAACGCCAATACAACCGTTCTGGTTGTGGAAGATTCAAAGTTTTTCCTCAATCAGATGGTGACGTTTGTGACGGACATCGGGTACAATGTCCTTACAGCTGAGGATGGTCAATTGGCATTGAAAGTGATGGAGGAGAATGTTGGAAATATTGATTTGATCCTCACAGATATTGAAATGCCCAATATGGACGGTTTGGCTTTTACGCGTGCGGTGCGTGGTGACAGCCGATTTGAGACTTTACCTGTTGTGGCGGTGACGTCTGTGGCTGGTGAGGCAGCAGAACAGCGCGGGTTGGATGCGGGTATTGACTCTTATTTGATCAAGTTGGATCGTGAAATGATATTGAATACGATGGCACATTATTTGAAGAATGGCAGATAAAAGGCAGTGAAACGGCAAAGGGCAAAAGAATTCAAAAAAAAGATAAAGGCAAATACATTTTCTGAGCGTGATTTGAGCCTTTCGCTTTATGACTTTTTTTAGAAAGAAATATATATGAATACAGCTCATGATATTTTGGTGTCCAATGACGTGCGTGAAATTATCATTTTTACGGTAGGCGATTTGTTGTGTGGTTTGGATATTTCTCATGCACAAGAGATCAATCGCAATTTGAGCATTACGCCTGTGCCACAGTCGCCTGACTATGTGCGTGGTGTGCTCAATTTGCGGGGGCAGGTCATTACTGTGGTGGATTTACGGGTGAAATTAGAGCTCGATTCTGTTGATATCTCACCCGGTATGCGCATTATTGTGGTGCGTACAGGTACCGATGGCGTGGGTTTGTTGGTCGATAGTGTCGATGATATTGTGCCGGTGCGTGAGCGTGATTTAACACCGCCACCCTCAAATATTGGTGGGGTACGTGGTGAATTTTTCTCGGCGGTATATAAGATGGATTCGGACCTTGCAGCCATTGTAGATATTGAGCATGTGCTCGAAAGAGATGAGCTGAATGCGGCTGGGCGCAATGACGTGTGATAAATAAAAAGTTGATTCCTCTGAAAATTTTGTTATGGGTGAGCAGCTCGAGGAAATGGTGAACCAGTTTAAGGTGTAACGAGAGGAACGGTGTTTTGGTGCCTCCTGTTTGATTTGTTTTCCGGTAGACTTTGTAAGAAAATAGATATGGGATGAAGATACTCATAACTTTATAGACTGGAGATGTGGCGTTATGTTTAAAGATTTAAAATTAGGTGCTAAGCTTATCGGTCTGATGGGTGTTGTGACCATTGTAATGGGTGTTGTTTTAATTTATGCTTACATCGATAATCAGCACAGTCTGGCGGTCAAGAATGAAGTAAATGCCTCGCATGATTTGGTTTTACTGGCAGAGTCTGCGCGTGAGAATATGGGTGATAAGTGGAAAAAAGGATTATTTAGTGTTGAGCAACTTAGAAATATAGAAGGGCGAACAGAGGCAGAGAAGCTAGATAAGATTCTTGCGTCTGTTCCTGTTGTAACGGCTTGGGAAGTGGCCCAAAGACATGCAGATGAAGGTGGGTTTGTGTTTCGTACACCGCGTGTAAATGCGCGAAACCCCGATAATGAACCCGATGTTATAGAACGCGAGGCTTTGGCTTATTTTGAAACAAACCCGAGCGCTAAAGAATATTATGTTGAAGACAAAGGCAAAAATGAATTGCGTTATTTTAGACCTGTGAGATTTACGGAAGAATGTTTGTATTGCCATGGTGACCCGTCTCGTTCTCAAGAACTTTGGGGTCGTAATGATGGCAAAGACATTACTGGATTTAAGATGGATGGCAAAAAAGTAGGTGATTTACACGGGGCATTTGAAGTGATTAAGTCTTTGGATGGAGCCGATGCTGAAACTCGGAACAACGCGTTTAAAGCCGTGGGATTGATTGTGGTGATTATCATTCTAGCCATTGTAGCTATTTGGCAACTGAGTCGGAAGTTGATCACAAATCCATTGGCTCAAATGGTGGCATTTGCGTCTAAGATAGCCGATGGTGATGTGACGCAAATATTGCGTGCAACTTCTCAAGATGAAATTGGCTTGTTGACGCGCTCGTTAAATAGCATGTCTGAAAACTTGCGCCAGGTTATTGTGCAAATTACGGGCAATGCACAAAACTTAGACCAAACATCAAGCGAATTGTCAGAAACATCTGATCACGTTTCAGGTAGTGTATCTGAAATGAGTATGAAAGCAAGTTCGGTGGCGTCTGCGGCTGAAGAAATGAGTGTCAATATGTCGTCTGTTTCGGCCGCATCTGAGCAGTCTTCTACCAATATCA
>JABIFK010000638.1 GCA_018650745.1 Candidatus Latescibacterota bacterium
CCCAAGACAGCCCTTAAGCTTTTGATTTTTCCGCCGATAAAACTATAGACAGTGTTGATGCAAACCTATTCGTTACAGAACACTTAAATTCTATGAACTTTAACAACAACACACGGCGCTTTATTCAAATAATTGACAAAATCCCGATGTTTCAAGGATTAAAGCCAGTCCAAGCCCTTGAAATTCTGAAAGTGTGTAAACCTCGTGGATTTTCAGACCGGGAAACCCTTTGCAAACACGGCACTCGAAGTACTGAGATGTATGTTTTACTCTCTGGCAAACTCGTTGTCACAGCAATCGATGGCACGCCATTGACACAATTGTCACCCATTACAATAGTCGGAGAAATGGGCCTCGTTACGGGTAGCCCCCGCTCTGCCAACGTAATGGCCTCCCAACAAGTCAGTGTATTCGAGATCTCTAAGCTGAAATTTGACGTCCTCATGAAGAAATCACCTGATATTGGTTTCAGAATCTACCGCAACATCATTCATATCCTTTCCGAACGCCTCGAAAACAACAACCACCAACTGGCCCAAAGTCAAAGATCTTTGGCCAGTATGAAAGAAAAGGTGGCAGCCTTTCCCGCCGTCTAATGTACTCCATCCATGATTGATCTCCGTTTTCTAGAAGAAGGCA
Source organism: Candidatus Latescibacterota bacterium (assembly GCA_018650745.1). Taxonomy (GTDB): domain Bacteria; phylum Latescibacterota; class UBA2968; order UBA2968; family UBA2968; genus JABIFK01. The sequence goes on from JABIFK010000638.1 coordinate 640, forward strand.
AAGCCATACGTGACCCCATTTGGGGCTACATCCATATCCCCTCAGACATGATGGGGCTAATCGATGCCGAAGAATTCCAACGCCTCAGAGACATCTCTCAACTGGGCCACGTTCTTCTGGTGTACCCTGGTGCCCGCCACTCTAGGTTTGAACATTCGTTGGGGGTATTTCATATAGCAGGGCAGTTCATCAAACAGCTGCTCAAGTCAGAAACACCCCCACAACTCAATTTAGAAGATGTGCGGGTTTTACTTGCCGCAAGTTTGCTGCACGACATAGGCCATTATCCATTTTCACATCTGCTTGAAGAAATGCAGATGTTTTTTATTGACCACGAAACCCGTGGGCGCCAAATCATTATCGACCCAAAAACAGAAATCAACGGCGCACTCCAAAAAGCTGGCATTGATCCACAACGCGTTGCAAACGTTATTGACTACCACCAACCCAACATCCCAGAAAATGATCTCAGGTTGGCTCACATTTTGAGCGGAACGCTCGACCCAGACAAAATAGACTATCTTCTTCGAGACGCACGATACTGCGGTGTGCCATTTGGAGAGAGTGTCAACAGAGACCGGCTCCTCAGTTCTATCACCTATGACCCCACAAACCAACGCCCAGCTATTACCTACAAAGGCGTCTCTGCTGTCGAAGCCCTAATTTTCACGAACTACCTGATGTATCGCAATGTGTATTGGCATCATACAGTCAGGTCTGCAAATGCGATGTTCAAGCGCGGGATCCAAGACCTTCTTGCCCAAGAAAACTGCACCCTAAAAGAAACAGACTTTGATCGCGCAACAGAGGCAGATCTCATCCATCGGCTTGAGGAGGAAATGGTTCTTCACCATATAGAGCAACGGGAAAGCATGGTTGGACGAATCAAACGGCGCAAGCTTTACAAAGTGGCCCACATGTTTTATCCACAAAGCGACGACAACCAACTGCAGGACCTTTTTCGCCACCTTTATTACCACCCAGATGAACGCCATGCTCTTGAGTTTGCACTGTGTGAATACATTTCAAAACAAACCCATGCACCGCTGCATGGTGATGAAATTCTTCTCGACATCCCCCGAGTTGGCAAAAGCCCAGAAGTAGATCTGAAGGTTTTTTTCCAATCACATATCCCCATCAACAAAGCCGACCCCCTCTCTTTCGATGACCCTCAAGTCTCTTTGCTGAAAGACTATTTACTCGACAATTTCGAAGCACAAGCCAAGGTTGTACGCATATTTTGCGATAACCAACCAGGGTTGCGAGAATCAGTTAACGAGCATGCACCGACGTTTCTGAAAGCTTGGAAATATACGTAAACGGTCTGCAACTCTTTTATGCACAATAGCTTGACATTACGCGTTCAAAATCTTACATTGGGTAGGTTGGTCCTTAAAACAATCAAAACCGAAAAAGAGACGTATGAAAAAACACCTCACATTAATGGTTATCCCGCACAACGAAAGCCACGTCAAAGAATTCCATCTTTCACGCCCAGTGTTGTGGGGGCTTTTGAGTTGCCTCAGCATATTTATCGCAACATTTTTGTTCTTTGCCGTTGGGTATTCTGTTTCCCAAGACAAAGAAACGACGCTTCACTCGTTAAAAACAGAGAATACAGAAATGAGGCATCAATTCACACTCATTCAAGAGCGCCTGGATAATTTTAGGCACCAGATAGAAGAACTCACCGATCAAGACCGCATGATGCGTGCTTGGGTTGACTTGTCAGAACCTGGTGACGAAATTCGTCAAATGGGTGTTGGTGGTGGAGATGAGGCCGATCCCGAATGGCAAGCCAACGTGTCACGCGAGGTTGGGCAAACATTTTCAGAAACTTACACCAGCTTCGACCAACTCAGACGAGAAGCTCAGTTTCTTGAGGCCAGCTTTGATTCGATAGTTTCAAAACTCAAGCAAGA
>JABIFK010000129.1 GCA_018650745.1 Candidatus Latescibacterota bacterium
GGTGATTTTCAATTTGATACGGATATTCGGTTCTATTATTTGCTGATGCCTGTGGTGGTGGTGATGGCATTGGGCATGGTGAATTTGCGGCGCACCCGTTTTGGACGGGCGTTGGTGGCGATTCGGGATAGTGATGTGGCGGCTGAGGCGGGGGGCATTCATTTGGCGAAGTATAAGACGATGGCCTTTGGGATCAGTGCGGCCTATGCGGGTGTGGCGGGTGCTTTTTTTGCGCACTATCTAGAATATATTGGGCCGGATCATTTTAACATTTTGTTGTCGATTGAGTTTATTGTGATGCTGATTATTGGGGGTACTGGGTCTTTGTTGGGTGCGATTTTGGGCGCGATATTTATGACGCTGATGCCGGAGGGCGTGCGCTTGCTGGAGGATGTTTTGCGAGCGATGAAGCCTGATTTGTTGTTTCCCGATTTGCGGGCAATGGTGATTGGGTTGGTGTTCATTTTCTTTATTGTGTTTGAGCCGGAGGGGTTGGCGGGGCGTTGGCGAAAGATCAGGGAGTATTGGGGGGAGTGGCCGTTTTAGGGGCACCTCCCCCCAGCCCCTTCCTGAAGGAAGGGGAGTTAGAGGCAAAGGCACCTACCCCCAGCCCCTTCCTGAAGGAAGGGGAGTTAGGGCAACGGCGAGAAGCAAGAACAGAAGGCAAAGGTGGGAGAGAATCAGGGGCGGGAATAGGGATTGTGAGATGGAAACGTACAGTTGTTGTACGATTTGAATGATCATGAGAATAAATCAAATAAATGGTATATAAATAACAGTTTAAGAAAATAAACACGGCCTATAATGTTCACTGAATGAACATTTTGGAAATGAAAAAATGTTTGAACATAAAAAACATAACTATTTGATTTAAAAGGAATTATTAAATAATTGGAATGATTTTTTGTTTTGGCATTGGCTTTGCAATGAGATGGGTTTAGGCCTGGTCATACAATCTCATATTGAATTTAGATAGTCTTTCACGGGAGGATAGGATGCGACAGTGGATTGTGGTTTTGATGGTGATGTTTTTAGCAGGTTCTGTTGGGGCTGAAACGGGTGTGACAGATGATAAGATTAAGGTGGGGATGATTGCTGATTTGACGGGACCCATCGCGTTTGTGGGGCAAGAAGCGTCGTCGGGGGTGAAACTTTATCTTCAGCATGTGAATGATCTGGGTGGTGTGCACGGGCGCAAAATTGAATTGATTGTGGAAGATGATGGGTATAAACCGCCACGTACTGTGGCTGCATTTCGCAAATTGTTGGATCGCGATGGTGTTTTTTGTTTTGCAGGTAATATAGGGTCGTCTACAACGATGGCTACTTTTCCATTGATCAAGCGAGAACGTGTGCCTTTGATAGGGCCTGGGAATTTTAACTCGGCGATGTTTACGCCTGCTAAACGTTATGTTTTTGCCCTGGATCCTTCTTATCCTACTCAGTCGTGGATCATGCTAAAATATATCCATCAAAATGCACCGGCTGCTAAGCTTGCTATCATTTATCAAGATGACGATATGGGGCTTGATGGATTGAGGGGTTTTCACGAGGCTGCTAAACATTATAATTTACCCGTTGTTGCAGAAGCATCTTATAAACGGGGTGCTGTGGATTTTAGCACGCAGGTACTTTCTTTAAAACAGAAAGATCCAACCCATGTGATTTTGGTGACTGTTACGCGTGAAGCGCCAGCGATACTTGAAAAATCGCACCAATTGGGTTGGCACCCACAGTTTTTGGCTGCTTTGCCCGCTGCAGATCAAAGGGTTGTTGAACTTGCTGGAGAAGCGGCTGCCAATTTTATGGGCATTACCTTTCTCGATCTTTCAAGCCCTGAGCCTGACAAACAGACCCAAAGATATTTGGATCTGGTGCACCAGTACGATCCAGGTCGCAAGCTGTCTTTGTATCATGCCTATGGCGTAATGCTGGCACAAATTTTCGTTGAAGGACTACAGCGTGCTGGACGAGACCTCACTCGAGAGAAGCTTGTTGACGCGATGGAAACATTCAATGGCTGGCAGGATTGTTTGGGTCCGCCAGTTACTTATGGTCCCAATGTTCGGGGTGGTAGCAATACGGCAGCTTTTTTGGTGAAAGCGGATGTTAAAAATAAAACACTCGTTCGTGCGACGGATTGGATTCAGTTTGAAAAGCCACAAAAAATTGCGAAGAATGGGAAATAGGGGAAATACAGGAGACAGGAGACAGGAGACAGGAGACAGGAGACAGGAGACAGGAGACAGGAGAGATTCAAAAGCCAAAGTCAAAAGCAGTAGAGAATCAAAGGCAAAAAGGCAGTAGGGGATCAAAAAAACATAAATGCAAGAAGTCAATGGGGATAGGTGAATGATGAGGAAACCAGCGAAGCGATTTGAGGATTTGATTGTTTGGCAAAAGGCGCATCAGTGGGTGCTGGCGATTTATCGTTATAGCGAGGGGCTTCCAAAACAAGAAATGTATGGGTTGACTTCTCAATTGAGAAGGGCCGCTGTTTCGGTTCCGGCAAATATTGCAGAAGGATTTAAGAAGAGAGGCAATGCCGACAAGATTCGTTTTATGAATATCGCCCAAGGGTCACTAGAAGAGTGCCGTTATTATTTGATACTTACGCGTGATTTGGGCTATGGTGACAATGAAGATTTGTCTGAGTAATTGGATGGAATAGGTAATGCGGTTCAGGCGATGACGCAGAGTGCTGATCTTGTGCGCGTGATTCCATTGCTTTCTTTGGCACTTGAAAGCTTAGGGTTAGAGTTTGCCAATTGCTCAACCAACATTGTCGATCA
>JABIFK010000712.1 GCA_018650745.1 Candidatus Latescibacterota bacterium
CTTTTACGGCTCTCTGAATCGTTTTCTGAACGCTGCGTTCGGTCAAATGCCGTCCCGTACGCTGTCCCTCAAAGAGCCAATTTCGCGGTTCAAAATTCTGTCGATATAGGTTGAGGGTTTTTTGTGCGATAGAAGACAGAGGCACATAGCGATCTTTTTTACCTTTGGCTTTTCGAACATGAATCATACCTCTGTCTGAGTCAATATCTTGTAGTTTGAGCCGAACCACTTCACCTACACGCAAACCAGAAGAATAGGCGAGAATCAACAATGCGCGGTGTTTGAGATTGTGCAGCGTTTTGATAATGTGAATGACTTCAGAACGGCTTAAGATAACAGGGAGAAACCGTTCCTCTTTTGGACGTGGTATTTCTTCAATGGCCAGGGCAGGGCAGGGAGCAATAATTGTATTTGTATAAAATTATTCAGTATAATAGTATTTATACTCAGTAATTTCCGGTAAGGGATTTGCATTAAGGAGATAGCGAGATTTCAGAAGGGTTGCTCAAAAGCAAAAGCCATGAAAGATTAGAGTTGTGTGAAAAAACTATTCTTTCAAAGGAGGCTTTGCCAATGTCGATCCAGTCCTATAGCCCACTATCTCCCGTAGGAAAAGAAAATGGGATTAAAAAAGAATCGCCAACCTTTTCTAGACTGCTGTCCCCATTAGAAGCACATTTGCCCCATACAACCCCATTGGTATCGGGTAGTAACAAACTGGTGTGATTTGGAATAGTGGACACATCGAGAAGCCACATTTTTGTCATTCCTATAGCCGCAGTCGTGTGGCTAGTCCAATGCAACGACAAAGTTTACGATCTAAAGTACGTCGCAAATTTGTTGTGACTACGAACTCTAAACATGGATTGAAGGCATCTCCCAATTTGCTGAATCGGAAGTTTGAAACAGGTCGTCCAAATCAGGTTTGGGGCAGTGGTATTGCATATCTATCCACACGTGCTGGATGGTTATATTTGGCCGTCTTTATTGACTTGTATTCTCGCCGTGTGGTCGGATGGTGTGTCAGCCCCTCGTTAGGACACGAAACGGTTCTCAAGGCACTTTCCCGTGCGATTTGGCAACGCAGGCCCGGTCCTAATTTAATGATCCATTCTGATCAAGGTGTCCAATTTTGTTGCGAAGGTTTTCGGAAAATACTTTTTGAGCATCAATTTATCCAAAGCATGATCAGACGAGGAAATTGTTGGGACAATGCGGTAGCAGAATCCTTCTTTCGGTCCCTGAAAACCGAATGGTTTTACCATATTGATCTGATTGATCAAGATCATGCTGAAAGAGAACTCTTCGCTTATATCGAAGGCTTTTACAACAATCAGCGACTGCACGCATATCTAAATTATTTGTCGCCTGCTGATTTTGAGAAACGAAAACACAAAAATGCAGCTTAATCGAGTGTCCACTTTTTCAAGACCACATCAGACTTGTTACAACTCATTTAGGCACGACTTCCATCGCCTAAGACGATCAATCTGTGTTTTGCCCTAGACATGCCCAAATATAATAATGCACGGTGCTGATCATCTAGTTGCTGCTTGATATCAGTAATCACAACAACCGAACTTTCCAGCCCCTTAAATGCAAGAATGGTTGAAAAACCAATGGTGTTAGCAGGACGGTCCAAATTCTCAGACTTCGAAAGGTCTGTTACCTTTAAAAAAGAACAAGCTTCTGTTCCCACACAGGAGTGCTCTAACGTGACCGGAGAGAGTAAGGTTATCGCTCTTCGCTTGACGCCGCTACTGTCCAATTGATCAAGGCATTTCTTGAGCATATCACACTGATTGTTATCATCCTCAGAAAACCTATAATCAACAGGTATACCATCCACCACACTAGCAGGTAAAAAGAGAGGCAGGTCAAAACCAGAGATCAAGGAGACTTCCTCGGCGATCTGTCGTGTATTTCTGCAATTATTAAGCAGTTTGAACTTTACGTGTTGCGGTGCGCGTTGCTCAAGTTCAGACAACATGGTATCTGCATCGAGACCGTTGTAAATCGCCTGGTGAAAAAAATCACAGAAGATGCTCCAATTTCCGCCGGCCAGCCCACCTTTTAAGAGCCCATCAAAGACGTCGAGATATTCTGATCGAATAAGATCCTGTCCTTCATCAATGATAAGGGTATCAAATGGTTCGATAACACCTTCATCAAGAGCATCCAGTGCCAGTAAAGGATACAGTTCATTAAAGAGGTCATCCCTGTCCAGTGTATGCTTTTCTGCATGGAGTTGATCTGCAATACTTGAAGTGGTGATGAGCCGTTCTAGCAGTTGGTGAAAAGTGATGACCTCGACAGAATCTGGCTGTGCATCAAATGTATTTGTACCAAGCCACTCTCCCAGTAATTTATTAAAACAGACCAGCAGAACTTTCTTATTACGAGATGCCTCACGCCTGGCAAATTCAATGGCAAGGAGGGTTTTTCCTGTGCCTGCACTGCCTTCAATGAGACACCGCGGATTATATTCAAGCTGATCAAGGCAACGGTATTGTTCTTCTGTTAGTCGCACCATACGCTCCTCTATTTCAAGCATAACATCAGCAGGTCTAACAACACGCTCGAAATCACCTCTTAAGAAGCTGACCAACTCCTGTATATCAGACTTATCAGGACGGGATGCATCCTTATCATACCATTGCTGAGATTCAGTGCTTCTGTGGGTCTGCTTTGACAGGTTGAGTATATACCTGCTTACAGGCTGACTGCGTGACGTCTTATGTTAAACCTGCCAAGAAGCAATCTCCGGATCTGGCATGGAAAATCTTATGTGTGGGAAAACGACCCCGAACTGTTTTTTGCCGCTACTCTTGATCTCTTCTGAATAATAGGGCGGAATCATTCTGGCCATTAGAAGTTCCTTTCGAATAAAAGATCGAGGTCAGAGACATCGATGTCTTCTTTGCCAATAGCTTCCACCATTTCTCGGTGAACATCATCCAGATTTTCTTGTAGCTCCTCACCGCTGGAACGGGGAACTTCGGTAATCGTGCAGATGCTTAAACGCGAAGTATCAAAATCCAATATGTGAAGATGCGGGGTTAAGGTGAGTGATCATCTCTTCTCTTGCTTCTTCTTCAATCAGAGCAGATGTGATAATCTGCTTATGAGAGGGCAAAGTCAGACATGCTCTTACGGACCGCAAGACCACGTTTTTGATATCTCCTCCTGGCAGGGGATATTTTTTTGCCAACAATTGAAAATCGATATCACTTGATAGGGGCATTTCGTTTGTGAAGAACCCTTTCCAAAGCTTTGCTCGAATATCCAGATCGGGCAATGGAAAAGATATTCTTAATGCCAGACGACGTTCTATAGCAGGGTCTAAGGCTTCTTGTCGATTGGTGGTCAAGATGACTATCCCTTCAAATGCTTCTATTTCTTGAAGGAGGAGGTTGACCAGATTGTTGGTCATGCGATCGACGGCACTTTGTGATTGTATGCGTGTTTGAAGGAGGCTGTCGCATTCGTCAAAGAGTAGGACACAATCCATACGTTTGGCGTCTGCAAATACTTTCCGGATGTATTTTTCAGATTCTCCCACCCATTTGTTCATGATCTGGCTGTAGTCTACAACCCCTAGAGGTTGTCCTACTTCATGCGCAAGCGCTTCTGCTGTCATGGTTTTACCTGTTCCTGGTGGACCATAAAAAAGAAGGCTTAAAGCACGTCCATAAGGAATCTTTTTATCTATGCCCCAGCTCTTGATAATATCCTGGTTTTTGTATTGTGTGGTTATGGCTTGTAGATCTGTTTTGATTTTTTGCGGTAGCTTTACATCTGACAAACGAATCTGGGGTTGTTTTATGGAAAGCAAACCTGCCTGTCCGTGATGTCTGTCTGAGTCTAGGTCTAATTCTTCTACATCTGGATCGTCGAGTGTTTGTTCTTCTAAAAACTCTCTGACCTGCCGTTCTGTCATTACAACTTGCCCATCTGCTAAGGTTGGAGGACAGAGTTCCATATGGATCAGGTTGTGACGTCTCAGTTTGCTATCGGCATAAAAGAGATGCCGGTTGCGGGCAATTTTTATGTTGTTGAGTCCAAATAACACGCGCAACACATCATAAGGTGATGGTCTAAAGCTACATATATCATCAGCAAGTGCTGCAGAAGAGACAAGGACGAGTAAGATATCTTGCTCTATTTTATTGAGACGGTATTTGGAGGTCATGCGCTTAATGAATAGGGGGCGATTTAGCGTGTTTGCTTGCTGGTAAAACTGTTCACTTTCCTTTCTGTGATGAATCAATTGACCCGACAGGGCTTTGATTTTGGTCAGCTGTGTTTTTTCTTCTTTTATATCGTCATCATCAACAAGTAGACTGTGTCTGCGCAACCGTCTTAAACTGTGCATCTGATGACGATCTGTCTGTTCTACATATTTTAAACGTTGTTTTAAAAGCTGTAACCAAGCACCGATGTGGGTCAGGTAAGCATTGTGTAATTGATAAAAGGAAGAATATGATGCCATGAGATCTCCTTACCTGTAAAAGGGTGTGTGTATGAATTAGGAAAAGCAACGGGTGAATCGAAATGATCCATAATCTTGTGTGAGGTCGTATCCGTATTTTTTACCGATCCTTCGCGCTAATTTTTCATACAGGGGCAATCGTTTTTTTTCGATTGCACTGAAAGTGAAGTAATAAGGTGAGTATCGACGAAGGGCGTTTTCAAGGAATTTGAGCACTTTTCTTTTGATCTTGAAGGCATTGCCTGTCGATGTTGTTGTCCAAATTCTTTCGGGAGGTTCATCCCAGAAGGAAAAGCCGTCCGATTTATACACTTCTTTTGTCGATTTATGAACGTCGGCATGGAAGTGCAGATGGTGATCTTTGGTGAAGTTTATGACATAACACACACCATCAATGATAAATTCTTCTCTCATATTGCCCTCCTATTTTAAGATGATTGTCTCAAATACGTTTATAAGATAGCAGACAACCACGACAGGTTATGTCAGGGACCTATGTCATTTTATTTATCATCTGACCCCAAAAAGAAGAAAATATCATAAAGTTGAAAACCTCAGACACACCTTGTCGTATTACCCCCTTATCTTCAAGTGTGGTTAAGAAAACCAACCAATAGAAGGGGGTATTGTTATGGCTTTGAATAAATCTTCAGCGGAGGTTCTTGTGAGTGAAAAATTTGCAGACGTGCCAGTTGAGGAGGATACGAGGATGTTCTTTTCTGGCGAAACATCTTTTGAAGGATATGATATGCTGTATCAGATGTGGGGATGGGACGGTTACAATGCAGAAAGCATCATTTTCGCCTCTCAAGATGTCGATACTTTATCTGATGATGAAGTAAAAAACATTGTCAAAAGAACTTCTAAATACACAGACAGCGCGATGACCCTATCAAGAAAAAAAGACTTTGTATTTTGCAATTTCAATTTTATAAGTGATTGAAAACGACCTTGTCTCACCTGTTATAACCACGTGTTATGATAATTCTTCATAGTGACATGAAGCGTTTTTTTCGTGAAAAAAAAGAGACGGAATCGGTAAAGATTTCGTCTCAGAGTATATAGGAGGTGTGGTAAGGGATGTTTTAGGTAATCACCTTTTTTTATATATGGCCATATTTTTTTCAAGCTCTGCAACGACTTCGGTGCGCAAATTCTCTGGTTCAAGGACTTCTGCTTGAGCGCCGTAGCTCATAATCCAGGATTTGATCTCAAAAAAGCCACCGGCTTGAAAGGAAAGGACAATGTCTCCTGTGTCCAATTCTTCAATCTCTTGAGACGGGTGCCAGATGCGTTCACGAATATAAGGCACTTGAGAAGCAGAAAAACGGATCTTTACATCGATGGGATCTTCAAAGATAATGCCAAATGCTTGGCCGACCTTGTCTTCTACGCTTAAACCTGAGGGGATTTCAAAGGCTTCTGAGGATATTTCAAGGTCTTGTATGCGCTCTGCGGCAAGGGTCAGCAGGCTGTCTTTGCCTGGCAAGAGGCAAAGGAGATACAGGCCATTGTGATAGTACAAAAATCTCAAGGGACAGATAGGATATGTTTTGGTTTGGCCAGTAGAAAAGGCATGATAAGTGACTCTGCATATTTTTTTGTCTGCAATGGCTTTATTGGCAATTTCAAAGATTTCTGGAGATGTCTGCGATTTCTGACGGCGAACATGCGGATAATAGGCTGCACCTGCACGTTCTAAAAACTCTCTCGCTTTTTTGGGCAGAGTTGTCCGTATTCTGTTTACTGTTTTCTTAAATTCTTCTTTAAATGATGGGCCTTCTAGTGGGCTGATCATTCCTTCGATAAATGTCAAGGCTATGATCTCCTCAATAGGGAAATTGAGCGGCGGCATTTGTTTATACGGCTCTAGATGCCAGTAGTTTTTATTGCCTCGTCTGTCGGGGTAGATAGGAAAACCTGCTTCAGATAAATCGTCGAGGTCTCTACTGATCGTGCGTTGTGTGACATCATAAAGCTCTGCGAGCTCCTTTAGTGTGACGCCATAACGTCGGGCAACAAGGGTGCGCAAAATATCTAATTGTCGAACAATCTGTTCTGTGTTGGGCATGATACCGATTTCCTTAACTGATTATGGACTGTGATTCTGTATTGGATATGATATTGAAACAAAAAGTATGCAAAGGTGGGTATACCTTTTCTGTGTGTCTTTCCATATTTGGAGCCGCTTCGTTTTATATCGATCAGGAACTGCATAATATATGTTAAGACGGGGGGAATATGAAAGCCCAGTTTAGATTGATCGATGATAAGGCAAGAGCCTATATACGAGTCATCGGCATTGAAAAACAGGGAATTGAATGTCTTAAACTTTTGGACTTTGATCGCTTTTGGGGCGTATTGCCTATTGCGGTGCATAGGGCCGAGTCTATTGGTCAAGCAGAAGGGGATTTTGATCAATCTGTTCAAGGCCGTGAGGGTCTCGATTTTTATGTTGTAAACCTCAACGAGCCGGTCTCAAGGATTATACCATATATAAAGCAAGAAGAATATAACAACCCACACAGATTGGTTATCGTGATTGTTATCGAGTCAACAGAAAATGAGCCTGAAAATGAGGACGTTTATGAACAGCTTGAGTGGTTAAAAAAGCATGTCGATAAAATGATATGTATTTCCTCATCAACATTCGCAAAGATGTCTGCTCAAAATGTAGAGCCAGCACAGATTAAAGGCTTGGTGAATAGCAGCGTCGCCAAAATTATCCACGATATGCTGAGCCTTATGCACGTTTATAAGGGCAATGGCAATCTAAACCTAGACTCTGAAGTCATTGAATTTGTAAAAAACGACAGCAAGGAATTTCATGTCGGAATTGGCTATGGTAATGGATCGCGCTGGATACAAGAGGCTGCAGAAGCGGCGATGGCATTACCTTTGGCTGTTAGATCATTAGGTTCTGCAAAGCGAATATTGGTCAATATTTCTGCTAGCGAAGAAATAAGACCGGAAGAGATTGAGCAGATAATTGATGAGATCGTTAAAAGAAACGGTCCTGAGCATCATATATACTACAAACAGACCCAAGTCCCTAGTATAGACGCTAATCGGGTAACAATTTATTGGGCATGAGTGCTAGGGACAAAATTACGCCTCATATTTGGCTTGGAGATTCTGGATTTGCATACCATATTTATAAATTGCATACTAAAAAAATAACGTCAGTATTGGGTTTGGTAGAAGAAATTCATAATGAAGATAGAGATGGTATTTTTCGTGTCGGCATCAACTTAGCGATGATGATGAGCGAATCGCTTTGACAAAAGAAGCGTTGATATCTGGGGCTGATGTGGTCTATCAGGGGTTTTTAGAGCAAATGCCCTTTCGTGGTCTTGCAGACTTTTTGGTGAAAGTGCCCAACGATAAAGGCAATAGCCTTTTGGGTGATTTTCATTATGAAGTATGGGATACCAAGCTTTCACGCCAGGCAAAGCCTCATTTTGTGATCCAGCTGTGCTGCTATGCAGACATGTTGTATGACATACAAGGCTGTTATGCTGATGAGATGGCCGTTGTTTTGGGCAATAATGAAATTGTTCGCTTTCGACTTGATGACTATCGGTTTTATTATGCATATCTAAAAAAGAGGTTTTTAGATCAGGAAGGTGTATTTGATATTTCAGCCATGCCAGATCCTGCAGAGTGTTCTGATTGGGGACGATGGGCAGGTGTTGCACAAGAAATATTTGAAAGCTGTGATCATCTCAACCAAATAGCAAATATATCTCGATCACAGATTAAAGCGCTTACAAATAATGGCATTACAACTGCGACAGAGTTAGCTGGCACGAAGCTAAAGGGTGTCAATAAAATTTCACAATCTGTATTTGAACGTTTGCAAGCACAAAGTAAAATGCAAATCAAAACAAGGGTTTTAAGATCACAAGGTATATCGCCACCAGCCTTTGAAGTTGTCATGCCAAAAGAAGGAGAAGCAAGGGGCCTCGCTTTGTTACCTCCTGCATCGTCTTTAGACGTGTTTTTTGATATTGAAGGTTATCCGTTAATCGAGGGGGGGCTCGAGTATCTGTGGGGAAACACTTATTTTGAGGATAATACCCGTCAGTTCAAAGATTTTTGGGCACACGATGAAGAACAAGAAAAGGCGTGTTTTCAAGCATTTATATCTTGGGTATATGACCGTTGGCAGAAAGATCCTTTGATGCATATCTACCATTATGCCAGTTATGAAATAACAGCGTGTAGAAAGTTGATGGGGAAGTATGGTGTTTGTGAGAAAGAGGTGGATGACCTGTTGCGTAATGAAATATTTGTAGATCTGTATACGGTTGTAAGGCACGGCGTATTGGTAGGTGAGCCGAGTTATTCAATCAAATATATCGAGCACCTGTATCGTCCGGAAAGGCAAACAGACGTCGGCAGTGGTGGCGATTCTGTAGTTGTCTACGAGCAGTGGAGAGAAAACCCTGATGGAAAGAGCTGGGAAGACTCTCAGATGCTAAATGGTATTCGTGAGTATAACAAAGATGATTGTGACTCAACACAAGAGCTTGCCGACTGGCTGCGTAAACAGCAACTAACTCATAATATCGACTATGTGGGAAATACAGAAGTTAAAGAGCAAGACATCCCTGAAGAGGTTACAAACAGAATCCTTTTGCGTGATCGACTTTTAGATGTTGCAGAAAAAGAACAGGACGAAACATCTGCTGATATGACTGAAACATTGGCTTGGATGTTAGAGTTTCATCGACGAGAAAATAAACCGAGCTGGTGGCGGTTGTTTGATCGGTTGGCATCAACAGAAGAGGAGCTTGTCAATGATTTAGAGTGCATTGCTCAATGTCAACGTACTGAGACTGCACCTTTTAAGCCTACCGAGCGGGCAAGAAATTTGGCCTATGAATATTCTTTTGATAAAAATCAAGAGCTAAAGTCGCCAGGTACAGGCAAATATGTGTCGGTGTTATATCAAGAAGATATGAAGCCTAAGTTACTTGATATTGACACCCAACGTGGGGTATTAACCTTACAAAGCAAAGAAGAACCTGCTTCAATGGTGACGCTTATACCAAACAACATTGTAGGGCCTAAACCCATACCTGAATCTATTGAAGCAGTGGTTGAAGGTTTTGAAGACACGTTGGTTAAAGATCAAGACGCATCGCCCGAAAATGCAATCACTGACTTTTTGCTTCGGCGTGTACCTCGAATCAAAGGACATCATCAGGGGCCGATTATAAAAGGCGAAGGTGATCGACTCGTTCAAGTTACTGATGCCGTGTTAAATTTAGACCACTCATATTTATGTATACAAGGCCCACCGGGAACTGGAAAGACATTTACAGGTAAGCTAGTCATTGCCGAGCTTGTCAAGAGAGGGCTTAGAGTTGGTATTTGTAGCAACAGTCACAAGGCTATTAACAATCTGTTATTAGGTGTTGCGGAGACCTGTAAAGAAAAGGGTATCGCTGCTCAATGTTATTGTACGAGTGATACAGGACCAGAAATTGGAAAAGCAGGCATCGGTGTGGTGAGCAACAATCAGATCAGCGCACTGATTCAGCCTGCCTGTGTGATCGGCACAACAGCGTGGGGATTTTCTCGTGATGATGTGGCAGTACAATTTGATTATCTCTTTGTTGATGAGGCAGGACAAGTGGCTTTGGCAAATCTTGTTGGCATCAGTCGAGCAGCACAAAATCTAGTCATTATGGGGGATCAGATGCAATTGGGACAGCCTATTCAAGGGTCTCATCCTGGTGATAGCGGACAGTCTGTATTGGAATATCTGCTTCAAGATCATGCGACCATACCAGATGATTTGGGCATATTTTTAGGGACTACATATCGCATGCATCCTGAGATAAACAGGTTTATCTCTCAAGCGATTTATGAAGGGCGATTAAATTCTGATCCTGACAATGAAAAGCGAATTATTGCAGTGCCAGATCAGTATGCTGGTGAGCTAGATAAAGAAGCCGGTATTGTCTTTGTGGGAGTAGAACATGAAGGCAATGTACAAGCGAGTAAAGAAGAAGCCGAAAAAGTTAAAGAGCTTGCCGACGAACTTCTTGGAAGGACGTTTACTGATAAAGATGGCGCAACGCGTGAAATAGGCTGGGATGATATTCTTTTTGTTGCGCCCTATAACTACCAGGTCAATACGTTACAGAATGCGTTAGGCAAACAAGCTAAAGTTGGCAGTGTCGATAGATTTCAAGGGCAAGAAGCGCCTGTCGTTATTTTAAGCTTAGCAGCGAGTGATGCGACAGAATCTCCGCGTGGTCTGCGGTTCTTGCTCGACAAAAACCGTCTCAATGTCGCGATTTCTCGTGCTCAGTCTCTTGCCATTGTTGTGGCTAATCCGTCATTGATACAGAACTTTCATGGATCGATTGATGACATGGTTTTGGCAAATCTTTTTGCTCGATTGTTATATGAATGTGAGGATGGGGCTTGAAAGGACATATGGGGCGGGTAGGCGTTTGAAACTGCGCTGGATCCGGGTATATTCGGAATGAGAATATGGTTGCTGGACCATTGTTTCGAACTGGCAAGCATAGCGATCGAAGGATGACCTACGGAGCGGCACTATACCAGTGGACTTAAATCGTTGGTGAGGCTGGGGTGGAGTGTGAGATTCATCAGCTTAGACATACTGCCGCGACCACGCTGATGAATAGTGGGGTGGGAATTGGGACGGTGCGTCGATTATTGGGGCATCGAAATTTACAGACAACGCAAAGATATGCTGAACTTGCAGATGAAACGGTCCGGCAGGAACTAGAAATATACGCGAGAAGAAAGAGAAAGTCAGCCTAACCAAACTGTCTTTTTGAAGGATTACCCTAACAAAAACCGTTACCATCTTAAAGGAGATACAAATGATGGACCAGATTAAGCCCCCTTGGGATTCTAAGAGTTGGGAAGTTTGGCTGCGCTGGGTATCTGAGGGTGCCAGGTGTGCCTACTGTGATTTGGATGGCTATGTATTGAATAATTGGCGGCAGATGGACACTGAGCACATTATCCCCAGTGGATGTTGGAACAAGCTTAATCTAACGGTTGCCTGCCACGGCTGCAATCGGATGAAGAGCAATTGGAATCCGAACACCGAAAAGTCAGGCTATGATCCAGATAATGACGGCCTATCAGCACCCGATAGTGAAGAAGTGCGACAGCGCTTGATTGATGTGGCCCGTGATTACGTTGAGAGGAAATGGAAGGAAGGGCTATATAGCGAAGAGATTCACACACAACAAATCGCCCAAGGGCGCAACTGGCACAAAGATGAGTGTGGATGAGGTGCTGAAATATCGAAATGTACTCTAATGTGCATTGAAACTGTGTAACATGGCGGTATAGTCAGAAGATAATAAAAAGGGTAAGCCTGATAGGTTTGCCCTTTTTTAATGTTGTCAAATCTACCATCCACAACTTGGCAATGGCGGGCCGAACGTGGATTGAGCAACGGGGGACAGGTCCTCGGGTATGACCTTGATCCCGAAAATCCTGGCAGACCTATTCCAAATGCAGAAGAAAAGGCATTGCTCAATTTTATGTATGAAACCTATGTAGAAGAAAAGACATTTCAAAGAACTGCAAAAATGCTGAATGAAAAAGGGTATCGCACCAAACTTTACACCTCTCGCAGGGGAAACGTGCAAGGCGGTAATAAATTCAGCAAAATGACGGCTCAGCGGTTGCTGACGAATCTGTTTTATGTCGGCAAAGTTGTGCATAAGGGTGAAATCTTTGATGGCCAGCATGAGCCCATTGTTCCCCTGTCTTTGTGGGGAAAAGTGCAGAGCATTATTACAGCCAACCGAGGAGGGGCTAGGAAGTTTCGCAAACAGAATGTTTACCCGTTCTTGTTGCAAGGGCTTGTGCGTTGTGGCAACTGCAATCATCAATTAAGCCCGACGTTTGGGTATAACCATCAAGGTCGCATGTATCCCTATTATGCGTGTAACAGGCAACTGACTTTGGGTAAAGAGAATTGTAATACGCGTTATGTGCCGGCCCAAGCACTTGAAAAGGTTGTTGCCAAGCGCCTCAAGCAGATTGCCCTGGATCCAAACCTGATTTCTTCATTGGTGACCAATACCAGCAACAACTCTTCATTGCGCCTACAAGAATTCACGGAATCAAAGCAGGTTTACGCAAAGAATATTGCGGATGTTAAACGGCAGATCGATAGGCTGGTAGAAGGTCTTGCAGAAGGTGAGGTAAATATCCGGTCGGTGAGTCAGAAGATTTTGAGCCTGGAAGAACAGAAGGAGCAGCTGGAGTCGGGGTTGCAGGACATTGAACGAGAAATTGCCCAAACAAAAAAGAAGGTTGTGAATGCTGAGAAATTCTCAAACACACTCACAACCTTCTCTGATCTTTATGCCGACGCGAATCCTAATGAACGCAAAGAGTTGATGCAACTGCATATCCATCAACTGATTTGGACGCCCAATAAAATCCAGATGGCAATTTTTGAGATCCCCACCGATGCTTCATTCAATGTAAACCAATTGAACGAAGGTTCGATGGTTGGTAACGCTTGGCTCCGTCGGTAGGACTCGAACCTACGACCCAGTGGTTAACAGCCACTTGCTCTGCCGGCTGAGCTACGACGGAACGCATTAAAACCGGTAGGCCAGAAAGTTACAAGAAGTGATATTTTGTGTCAAGCCTAAATTTAGAAAGCGTTGAAAGGTATGGTTTTAGAGTGTGATAAGATGTATGAGGGCGTTTTGTTGGATATGGGTGTGGAACTAACGTTTTAAGAGACAGGTATTAACGGGGTATTGTGCTTGACAAAAACGGGTGTAGAGTCTATGTTTTTCGCGCTTCAATGACCTTCTGACGGGGTAAATATAATGAACGTAAAACGACAAATTCGAAATCCATTTGGCCGACGACGTGATGCGAACAGCGGGATTTTGCGCCCGCCGATTATGCGAATTGCGCACCGTGGGGCTTCTGGCAAGGGTTTGGCACCTGAAAATACGATGGCGGCTTATGAGCTGGCACTGGAAATTGGTGTGGATTTGGTGGAAATAGATATTCACCTGACCGCTGACGGACACCCGGTGGTGATCCACGACCGGAGTGTGGACCGCACCACAGATGGCACGGGGTTTATTGATACGATGACCTTGTCGCAAGTGCGGCAGTTGGACGCTGGCAGTTGGTTTGGGCGGGCCTTCCACGACGAGCGGATTCCAACCTTGGAAGAAGTCTTGGACTTGTGTCGTCATAAGGTTCCTATATTAATAGAAGCAAAGACGGTGGAATCTGCTGAGGCGGCAGCGGTTCTGGTTCGATCGTTGCGTGCACAATCACACGTGGTTATTCAATCGTTTCACGGGGCCGCTGTTCGGGCGGTGAATCGATTGGACCGGCGGATACCCACGGCATTTTTGATGAGTGGTGGCGAAGCTGTTTTGCGACGCAAGACGGGGGTGGTTCGGCGGGTATTGAAGTTGGGCGCCAATGCCTTGGCATTAAAGTATACGTCTGCGAACCCAGAATTGATTTCGATGTTTTTGTCTCGGGCAATGGGCTTTTGGGTGTGGACGGTGGACGAAGAAGAAGATATGCGTGCGATGATTGATATGGGCGTGGGCGGGATTATCACGAATTACCCGGATCGGTTGAACAAAGTCTTGGCAGAGCATTAGAGATAGATCGCAAGTCTTGCGAATATGTTAGCTCAAGCGAACAACAAACTTGGTGTGTGAAAATGGATGAGGGGCTCATCTCAAAAATAGTTGCTGAAGTGGTGCGTCGGATCAAGGCCTTGGAAGGTGTGGCCTTAAACGAGGTCAACGACCCACCTGTGAATTTGGTGACAGAAGACGTGGTCCGGCATGTGGTGGCACGCGGTGGTGACACGGTTTATGTGACGCCAAAGGCGATAGTGACGCCGTTGGCGCGTGATTTGGTGCGGCACCAGAAGGTGCGGTTGGTGGTGGTGGCCGATGAAGAGGCGGTGGCGGCAGCTGAAAACCCCAAGTCATTTGCAATTGCGATTGGTGCAGACTACCGAGGGTTTGAGCTGAAGGAAAAGATGAAGGCGTGGTTGCAGAGCATTGGACGTGAGGTCATTGATTGCGGGGGGCACAGCCCACAAGAAGGGTCTTATGTGCCCATTGCCAGGTCGGTTGCAGAGTGTGTTGTAACGGAGAATTTGTTTGCGGGCATCGTGATTGATGGGGACGGCACATCGAGTATTGTGGTGAACAAAGTAAACGGGATTCGTGGGGTGGCGTGCCACGACGTGACCTCGGCTAAATATGCTCGGGCACACGTGGATGCGAATGTGCTGTGTTTGGGGGTGGGCACGGTGGGTGATACAATGGCGCAAGAAATTGTGGCAACGTGGTTGAGCACACCCTTTGAAGGCGGGCGTTTTGCCACGCGTGTGCGCGAGATTGGTGAAATAGAGAACGCAGATCGAAAGATTGATTCGGCTGGGTGATCGTGTTTTGTGAACGCGTTTTGTGGGGCAAGAACTGCGTGTTTCATTTGGGAAAGATTTGTTGACTCACTATCGGTAAAACTGTATATTTCTCACCCCGAAAAGGGTGTCATTTCTCTTAATTAGCATCAACTTACGGGTTTTTTTGTGAAGGATGCCAACGAAGCCGGAATGCGGGTGGCCCTGCAAGAAGCCAATGGTGCGGCCCTAGAAGGTGAAGTGCCAGTGGGCGCGGTGGTGATGTGCAAGGGTGAAATTGTCGCACAAGATCACAACCGAATTGTGCAAAACAACGACCCAACGGGGCACGCCGAGTTGTTGGTTATTCGGCAGGCGACAGATTTTTTGAATACACGTTGGTTATCTGATTGTACGTTGTATGTGACTTTGGAACCGTGCGCAATGTGTGCGGGATCGATGGTTTTGGCTCGGTGTTCGCATCTTGTTTTTGGTGCTTTTGATGCCAAAACAGGGGCTTGTGGGTCGTTGAGAAATGTGGTTTCTGACCCTCGGTTGAACCATCGGATTGATGTTGTGTCTGGCGTTTTAGAAGCTGAGTGTGGGCAACTGTTGAAGCAGTTTTTTGCAACACTACGAGAAAAGAAAGTAAAAAGTAAAAAGTAAAAAGGTAAAAGAAGGACAAAATCAGAGGCAACAGATACAACTTTTGCCTTCTGCTTTTTTACTTTTGCCTTGGTTTATGGAGAGGTGCTAGAGCTGGTTGAATAGGCCGGTCTCGAAAACCGGTGTGTCCTTGCGGGCACCGAGGGTTCGAATCCCTCCCTCTCCGCCATATTTAATTAAAAAGGCAAAATTAAGAATTAAAAATGATTGACCGCCGGTCTTTGATTGGTTTCATTTTTTGAATTTCTACGTTTTTAATTTTGCATTGCTATTGTTGGAGAGGTGCTGGAGTGGTCGAACAGGCATGATTGGAAATCATGTGTACCTTTACGGGTACCGAGGGTTCGAATCCCTCCCTCTCCGCCATATTTTTAGGTGAAAAGTAAAAAGGCAAAAGAAAGTGCAATCTGATTAACAGGTTCACTTTTACCTTTTAATTTTTGCCTTTGAGGTTGTGATGCCCCATCCCATTCGTATTTGTGTTGGTGATATTGAATTGGATGCGGAGTTAAACGATTCGGAAACGGCGGCAAAGGTTTTAGACGTGTTGCCGGTAGATTGTTCGTTTAATACGTGGGGCGATGAGATCTATTTCTCTGTGCCTGTTGAAGCAGGCCCTGAGGATGCGCAAGAAACCGTGGCACTACACGACCTTGGCTATTGGCCACCTGGCAATGTGTTTTGCATTTTCTATGGGCAAACGCCCGCCAGTCAAGGCGATGAGATTCGTCCAGCAAGCCCCGTAAATATTATAGGGCGTGTTGTGGGAGATTCAACAGTGCTTACTGAGGCAACGGATGCCTCACATATTGTGGTAGAAGAAATTATTTAATCACGAACGCGTAATTTGGGGCCGTAGCTCAGTTGGGAGAGCGCCAGAATCGCACTCTGGAGGTCGTCGGTTCGATCCCGATCGGCTCCACCAAGTTTTATGGGTTAGAAGATTCAGAAGAGGGACAATTTTTCATACATTTATTGTGTGAGGAATTGCATTTTCTCCCAATGTTCTATCCTTTTATTGTTTTTTCAGGTCGTGCTAGATGGGGTGGTAGCGGTGCCCTGTTGCCCGCAATCCGCTATAGCGGGGTCGAATTCCACGTCTGAGGATTGTTTGTTTTGGTGCACGACCAAGGAGTATGCGGCGTTGATAGCCAGGTCCTGCGCAACGAGTCTTTGCTGAACCCCGTCAGGACCGGAAGGTAGCAGCGGCAGGCAACTCGACTCGTGTGCCGTAGGGTCACCTGGCAGGAGTTAGCGCTCGTTGGGAGTCCCAGAGCATCAGTTCGAAGCGGGGTGCACGGCCTTTTTTTTTCTTCTCTAAAGCTCTTTCGCAACTTACCTTCCGTTATACGTTTCGTCATCCATCATTTCCTGTTTGCTTGATCAATTGTCACGAGGTTTGTATGTCGTATGTCGTTATGGCACGCAAGCGACGGCCCAAGGTTTTTGAACGCGTTGTGGGGCAAGATCATATTACCACAACGCTGCAAAATGCCATTCGCCAAGATCGTGTTGCCCAGGCCTATTTGTTTTCGGGCCCTCGGGGTACGGGTAAAACTACGTCTGCTCGGTTGTTAGCAACGGCATTAAATTGCGAAAACGGGCCCACACCCGAACCGTGTGGCACCTGTGCGTCTTGTTTGGCCATTCAGCAAGGCAAGAGTATGGATGTGTTGGAAATTGATGGGGCTTCGAATCGTGGAATTGATGAAATACGGCAACTGCGCGAAGAAGTGGGGTATGCTGCGTCAAAGGGCAAGCGCAAAGTCTATATTATAGACGAAGTCCACATGTTAACAACGGAAGCGTTTAATGCATTGCTAAAAACGCTTGAAGAACCCCCGCCGCACGTGGTTTTTGTTTTTGCGACGACCGAAGTGCACAAAGTACCCGAAACCATTTTGTCGCGTTGTCAGCGATACAGTTTTAGACGGATACCTGCCGAAACGATTGTTGAAGAACTCACTCGGGCTGCGGAAGATGAGGCCGTTGAATTTGAAGAAGCTGCGCTGTATCAAATTGCTCGAAAAGCCGACGGTGGGATGCGAGATGCTTTGAGTTTGTTGGATCAGGTGATTGCATTTTCTGATTCTGGCGTTTCTGTTGTGGCGGTGCAAGATCTATTGGGCATTATCCCCCGTGATTTGTATTTTGAACTCACGCAAGCC
>JABIFK010000677.1 GCA_018650745.1 Candidatus Latescibacterota bacterium
ACTCACACCTTCATTCACGGTCAATGAACCCGCCTCTTTAAAAGTCTGCTCACGAACAGGATTCGGGTCAAAAGAATCTTGATGATGTGCCGTTGCAAAACGCGGTACATGCACAGCGTCTTCGGGTTGAATATCAAACTCAATAAAATCGAGTAACAAATTCAACGCCGCCTGATCTTGCAAATCACCTCCTGCAATACTAATCGCCAAAATCGGCTTACCATCTTTCAACACCAAGGTCGGTGTCAATGTGATACGGGGTCGTTTACCCGGCTCAATACAGTTGGGATGTCCCGGTGTCGTATTCAAACTGCGCAATCGATTGCCATATGTCACCCCCGTCGTCCCACCATCCACCGTCGGTCGATGCACATTGGCACTCGGCGTGGCCGACACCACATTACCCCAACGATCCGTTACCACACATGTTGTTGTGCCACCAACCCCCGGCCGAAACACGCCGCCTTCTTTGATCGGCTGCATCAAAAACGGATCACCCGGTCGCGCTTCCAACGACGCTTTCTCCATATCAATCAACGGCTGGCGCATCTCTGTATATCGATCTGACAACAACGCACCCATTGGCACGCCCGAAAATGCCGGATCGGCATAATACGCATCCCGATCTGCCATCGCCAACTTCATGGCTTCCGTCACCACATGAATATAATCTGCCGACAAATGCCCCATCGCCTTTAAATCAAACCCTTCGAGCAACCGCAACGCCTGACACAAAAACGGCCCTTGTGTCCACGTACCACATTTACAAATCGTATACCCCTTATAATCCACCGTCACCGGATCTTCAATCGTCGTTACATGCGTCGCCAAATCTTCGCGCCGCAAAAACCCACCCTTTTTGATATAAAACGCTTCCAAATCTTCGGCAATATCATTGCGATGTTTGTTCCGCCCATAAAACCGATCCGTCGCCGCTTGCAACTTCTCTTCCCGGCTCCCCTCCGTCAACTGTTCCTCTTCCACCATCTTGCGCAACGTCACCGCCAAATTGGGATGCCAATCTTCTTCCCCTTTATCCAAAATCGCCAACACAGGTGCCACAATCTCCTCAAATGACATCGTCCCATATTTTTGAAGCGTCGTAACACACAAATCCACCACCGAAGGCACCGGCGCCATCTTCATATCGCCATCACCCGGAATGCCATGTTCCATATACCAATCAATCGCCTCTTGCGAGCGCGGCGCACGCCCCATCCCACTCAACGCTTTCACCGTCTGCGACTTCGCATCAAAAATCAACAACGGCACCTCACCACCAATCGAACAGGCAAAATGATCTGTCACATTCAATGCCAAAATCGTTCCTGCCGCTGCATCCGCCGCATTGCCCCCCGCTTCCAAAATCTCAATGCCTGCTGCAACTGCTCCAGCACCTCCTGCCGCCACCACACCTTTATCACTCTCAGCCTTCCAACCAATATCTTCTACTTTAATGCTTGGCATTATCTGCCTCCTTTGAGTACA
Organism: Candidatus Latescibacterota bacterium; assembly: GCA_018650745.1. Lineage (GTDB taxonomy): Bacteria > Latescibacterota > UBA2968 > UBA2968 > UBA2968 > JABIFK01. Next base: position 1,489 of record JABIFK010000677.1, read on the forward strand.
AATCTCAGTACCTGTCATTTTCAAAGTCCATATACTTCCCTCATGGATATAGCCAAGCCGCAATTAAAGTTCAATACATAAATAAAGTGCCTCCTGTGATTGTTCACAGAAGGCACCAAGTGTGTTGTGATAGCCTCCCCAAGTTAATTCCCAATTGCACGTTTCACATTTTAAAAGATCATCTTTATCGAAACGATTTGGAAAAATAAAAAAACTCCTGCTAAAAAAGCAGGAGCTTAAAAACATCATCTTCATTTCTAGAAATTAGAGGTTCCATACTGACCCCTGATCTCTAAGACGTATGATCCGTCTGTTCGGGAAACAACTCCGACGTATGATCATGCGCCACTTTCCACACACCATCCTTCTTCACCCACACCAGCGACGTGCGCCACGTACCCGTTTTGACGGCCCCATCGGGTTGTGTCACCATGCCGATCGCATACCCCGTGCTCACGGCCGTATCGCCATACACCTTCACGTCTAGATGACGCCATTTGAGTTTATAACGCAACCCCGCTTCAAATTCAGAATCTAAATAAGAGGCGTTAAATGCCGACCGTGGCCCACCATCGCGCCCAAACACACTGTTTTCGGAAAGAAAGTGGCGGTTTAGATTTTCTGTATCACCTGTACTGGCTGCAACAAGCAAATCTTGAGCGGCTGTACGCACAGCAACAGAGTCTGTATTCTCAGCCGAAACCGGCAATGTAAATGCTAAGCTGCCCAAAAGCAGCAATACCAAAAATCGTTTCATCGTAAAAATCTCCTTAACCCTCCCCAGGGTTTTGTTCTTGCCATGTGATACGCCCGAGGAAAGCGAAGGTTCCCAACAGATCTAAAAATAGTTAATAATGATGCAGAGAAATGATTAACGAACATTATGAAACTTGTGTGTAGAGATATAAGCAATTATAAAATAATATTTTATATCTCTATGCAAATATCCATTTCATCAAGACTTTATTTTGGAACTTCCATATATTCCCAAAGTATAATCATCTAAACCCGATGGCGTACTTTTCTTTGGAGAAACCATGTTCCAAAAACTGCGCAAAATTGCATTTTGGCTCATTCTCATTCTGGCAATCACCTACTTTGTTGCCGCCTATTTGACCAAACCTGCCCAAGACCATCCCTTCTTCAGCCAAAGTAACAATCAAACCGATGTCATCGCTCATCGCGGTGGACATGGTTTATGGCCCGGCAATACACTCTACGGATTCAAACAAGCTGTTGAACTCGGCGCAGACATTCTCGAAATGGATGTGCACAGCACCAAAGACAGCATCTTGGTCATCCTGCACGACGATTCAGTAGACCGCACCACCAATGGCAAAGGTTTGGTGCGCGATTTCACACTCAAAGAACTCAAAACCCTCGACGCAGGTTATACTTGGACCCATGATGAAGGCAAAACTTATCCCTATCGCAACAAAGACATCACCATTCCCACCGTCACCGAAGTTTTCAATGCTTTACCCAACACTCGCATGGCCATCGAAATCAAACAAACCGAACCCGATATCACCACTGCATTTGGCAACCTCATCCGCAAACACAACATGACCAATCAAGTGCTGGTCGCCAGTTTTGACAGCGGCACACTCAGAGCCTTCCGTAAACAATTTCCCGAAATTGCCACCTCAGCAGGTTTTACTGAAGGTCTTCTCTATTACGCACTCAGTCGTCTCCACCTCAGCGATGCCTATCGCCCCAACACACATGCACTTCAAATACCCAAAAAACTCGGCCCACTCAACACCACCCATCCTGCCTTTTTATCTGCCGCCCGAAAACACAATCTCAAAATTCATTATTGGACGGTCAACCAACCCCATGTCATGGAAACATTCATTGACTTGGGTGTAGACGGCATCATCACCATTTATCCCGACCGTTTGATTCAACTGTTAGACAAATAAGCGCGCAATCTCTCGACTCCGTTTCAACGCATCCAGCGGATTGGGAATATCCGGCTTCAATTCCAAACTCACGTTGCTTCCATATCCCAATTCATCTAATGCAACAAACATCGCCTTCAAATCATCTTCCTGCATCACGCCATCATACAACCCTAAGTGCAAATCATTCACCCCGTCATTGTCATCCAAATGCACATATCCCAAACGATTACCCGCCAACGTAATCATCTCCGCCGGATTTTCATTTGCCATTTGTGCATGACCAATATCAAAAACCAAATACAAATTGGGATGACCAATCTTCGCCAAATAATCCAGCGTAAACGGCACCGTTGGTAAAATTGTCCCAGGAAAATGTTCCACACACAGCTTCATACCCAATTCTTGTGCTTTGTCTGCAAGTATCGGCAACGGCTCAGCATACCGATCCAAATCATCCCCCTCGGGCACCAAATACGCAACCTTCGCACCCAACGCAGCACCGTGTTCCAAAGCTTTAAACACATGATCACGCCCAACTTGTGAACCTTCTCCCGTCAAAGAAGCCCCCTCGGGCATATCAGCCGAAGCAGCCATACAAGAAATCGTCAATCCCAAATCACACGCTTGTTTTTGCAACGCGTCCGATTGCAACCAACTGGGCCGAATATCAATGTGTGAAAACCCAGCCTCAGTAATCTGATCCAACGCCTTCTCTTCTTCGCACGTCAACGCCCAAATACACGCAGCCAATGCCATAACAAACTCCTATTAAATTTATAACGCCTTGTAAACATCGGAAAAATTGACTATACATAAACCCAGTGAACATACACAAATAAACAAAAGGATCACAAATGGCAAATGAATCATTTGGCCTCACAAAAAAGAAATCCCTCAAGCCGAGCGCATGCGACACGCAAATTTGCTCCGAGACTATTTTAAGACTCATCCACCAAATTTAGATGATTAATACTTTCTCTTCTTAAACTATGACCCTCTACAAATCTTTCATCCGCCCGCTCCTCTTTAAATGCGACCCCGAATGGATACACCACACCACCATTCAAGTGGGCCACATATTGGGCACCTCCAAACCCCTTCGCCACATCCTCAACAACAGATACCACATCCAAGACCCACACCTTCAAACCGAAGTCTGCGGCCTACACTTCCAAAACCCTATTGGTCTTGCTGCCGGATATGATAAGAGTGGCGAAGCCGTCCCATTTTTAGAGTCTCTCGGTTTTGGTCACATCGAAATCGGCTCCATCTCCGCCCATCTCTCCCACGGCAACCCCAAACCCCGCCTCTTTCGTTTGCCTCAAGACCAAGCCGTCATTGTCCACTACGGCCTGCAAAACGACGGTGCCGAAACCATCTCCAACCGACTCACAAACATCCCACATCAACACCCCCTTGGTATCAACATCGTCAAAACCAACTGCGGCATAGATGCTCCCCCCGACACAGAAGACACCATCCTCACCGACTACCTCACCTCCGTCCGTCTCTTAAAAGACAAAGGCGACTACCTCACCCTCAACCTCAGCTGCCCCAATACCGAAATGGGCCGCGATTTCTTTGCCGACAAAGAGCACATCATCCGCTTCCTCCAAGCCCTCGCCACAGAAAACATCTCCTGCCCTGTCTTCCTAAAGGTATCCCCCATATACGGCATCCCCTACATCGAAACCCTCCTCGAAGCCACCGAAGGTTTCAACTTCATCTCAGGCTTCATCTTCAACCTCGCCCCCGGCAAAACAGTCCCCTTAAAAACAAAACCCCAAACATGGCAAACCATGCCTGGGGCTGTTGCGGGCGAACCCGTCAAAGAACAAATGAACACCTGCATCAAAGAACTCTACAACCGAATGGACCAAAACCGCTACCACATCATCGGCATAGGCGGCATCTCCACCGCCGAAGACGCCTACGAAAAAATCCAACTCGGCGCCTCCCTCGTCCAACTCCTCACCGGATTAATCTACGAAGGCCCCAACCTCATCCGCCAAATCAACAAAGGCCTCCTCCACCTCTTAGAACGCGACGGCCTCTCATCCATCAGCCAAGCCGTTGGTACAAAAAATACCTGAACAAAAACACTTCAAAAGCACCTACCCCAAACCCCTTCCTGAAGGAGGAGCTTCAAAACCAAAAATCAAATACAACCCACTGGTAGGGTGGGCCTTTGTGCAGTTGGTGTGGTGTTGATGGGTGGGTTGAAGGGCGTGTGGAACACGATGTGGGGTGTGGGAACTGCGCGGGCTGGTGAGGGTAGTTTCGTTCGCAAAACACTGAAGTTCTTGAGAGCCCTTCGCGGCCAGCGAGCGACTTTTTCGCTTCCTTTTTAGTCGTTTAAAAAGGAAGTCGCCGAAGGCAAAGCGGGTGAAACCCGCAAGAATTCTTTTTCCCCAATATATATCCCATCACGCCACAACAGCACCCTCTCTTAAATGTTCCTTTATCCACGCCTTAAGCGGTACATCCTCATCCAACGGCTGAAACCGCCCATTCCCACTCGTTGCATACCCCATCAACTGCTTTCGAATGGGACCTACCTGATCATACAAATTCTCCAAATCCATATTCGACTTCGTCCGCAACCACCGATAACTATACCCATAAAAAAGCACCTTCCGCGGATGATCCGAAATATTCGGACTCGACGCATGCCAAAGCCGCCGATCAAACACCAAAGCGTCTCCCGCCTTCACCTGCGTTGCAATTGCCCCCTCCGGCAAAAGCGTCTCATCATCCACATAACGCACACCATCTTGCGCATGAGCACCCGGCACAATATAAAAATTCGCCCGCCCAACTTCCGTGGTATCCGTTAAAAAAAACGCCACCTTCATCGACACACGCGGATGCGTCTCACGCGGCGTTTCAAAATCGCGATTCATGCGATTGTTGTCCTGATGAAATCCCAAACGCTTTTTATATTCCCGATCGGGTCCAGGCGGTGTCACCACAAGCTGTGTGTGAAACAACTGAATATTCCAACCCAAAATGCCAAACGCCTTTGGAAACGTGCGCGGCCAATCCATCAAATCCATAAACACATCATCTTTGCCAACCAAGTCGTGCATATTCAACCGACCACCAGAATCTGTTTGCTCACGATGCTCCGTATCCAAACGATCCATAACGTTCAATACACGTTCCAGATCCTCAGCAGGCAATGCATTCTCAATCAAAAAATACCCATCCTGTTCAAATGCCAAACGCTCTTCCTCTGTAAGTGTATGATCTGCCCATGCTTTCATAACAGTATCCTCCCTTTCAAACCTCTTCAAATTCAAATGCTTCGATAATTTTATGCGCTGTATCATGTGCTGTCAAATGTGTGTTATCAATCTTGATATAATTCTTCTGATAGAAAAAATCATCATTTGAATTGAGTTTGTATTGATCTTCATGTTTTAATAGACGTGCCTCCGACGCCGTCACATCTCGCTTGGATGGTTTCTGTGACAACCGAAACGCTGTCGAATTTCTCTTCACTCGTTCCGACAAATTTGCTTTCAGCTCCACATAATAAATTTTAGCCCCTCTACATTTAAAAATCTCTGTCAACTCATCTACAAACTTTTTATCCGATTCTTGGTCCAATGCCCACACATAAGTAAAAATCAACCCCGGTAAAGAACTATCAGCAACTTCTTCAAACATTTGTCGTCTAAAATTTGCAACCAAACGACGAAAAGCAGGATCACCAAATTCAAAAATTTCCAAAACAGGTTCAATTGCCATATGGTTGTGGAATAATTTGAGCCCTGTTTGTTTAACAATTTCATATCCCACAGTCATCTTACCAACTGCTGGTGGGCCAAATATCAGTATAAATTTCATAACACAAACCCCAAAGCTTAATCTGTATAGTACGCCTATTAAAACAGTGTAATATTCACCTAAAATAGGTTAACGATATAAAATTTAAGACGCAATCTTATTCTTTAAATAATCACGATCAAAATATTTTCTATTTATCTGAGCAGTTCTTTTTATGCACTTTACAAAACAAAAAACAAAACGTACCATGCACCATCCAAATATATTTAAAGGAGAAAATATGGTTGAAGGAGAACACACAATTGAATCCAACGTCGTCTATGGTATGTATTCGGGCTTGGCATTGCTCATGGACATTTATCGACCCACCAATCCAAATGGGTATGGTGTCGTATTCATTTCAGGAAGTGGTTGGCGCAGACCCCTAGCGTGGCATTCACAAGCTCTCAAAGATGGTGGTCAACAGAGTGTTTATGTACCCACTTTAACTGCCGCCGGATACACAGTCTTTGCAATTAATCATCGCGCCTTACCGCGCTTTGTTTATCCTGCTGCTGTAGAAGATACCCGCCGTGCCGTGCGTTTTATCCGCCATCATGCCAGTGATTACAATATCTCCCCAGACCGCATTGGTGCAAGCGGTGGCTCATCGGGTGGTCACTTGGTGAGTATGCTCGGTGTGCAAGATGGTGCAGGCGATGCCAACAGTGAAGACCCTATTGAACAAGAAAGTGCACGTGTCCAATGTGTGATCGCACGTGCCGCACCCGTAGACTTCATCCTCCGAGAAAAATCAACACCCTTCCTCGACTTCGAACATCCCGAGCAAGGAGACACATCTTCCGAAGCGTATCAAAGACATGTGGAAGCCTCACCGATCACCTATGTCACGGCTGATGCCCCACCCTTCTTATTGCTTCACGGTGATGCCGATGATACCGTGCACTTCAATCAAGCCGAAGCCATGGAAAAAGCCTTCCAAGACGCGGGTGCAACCGTCAGACTTATTCGCATTCCCGGCGGTGTTCATGGCCCCACATTTGGCAACCCTGATAACCCACCAGATTATAAGGGTGAAATGATTACCTGGCTGGATACGTATCTCAAAGAATAAATTCGATCACGTCCAAAGTTAAAAAACAAACCAAAGGAGAATAGAGATGAAAAGAATATTTCAGGGATGGGTGCTCTCAGCGCTCCTCTTCTTAGCGGTACCCATACAAACACACGCACATGAGCATGCAGCACCTGATACAACAGGCCTTCAGGTCGAAGACGCGGCACCTGCGTTTCAGGCAAAAGCCGACAGCGGAAAATTATGGAAGTCGGGAGATCACGTTGGCAAAGACATTTTAGTCGTCTACTTCTTCCCAGCAGCGCTAACAGGTGGCTGAACAAAGCAAGCCATCAGCTATCGGGACGATAGCAAAGCACTTAAAAAAATGGGCGCAACGGTCATAGGCGTCAGCGGTGACACGGTAGAAGGTCAACGCATCTTCAAAAAAGTAAACGATCTCAACTTCACACTCTTAGCCGACACAGAAGGAAACGTTGCCAAAGCATTTGGCGTACCCCTGCGCAAAGGCGGCACCGTCAACAAAACCATCAAAGGTGAAGACTTCTCATTAACCCGCCACGTCACAGCAAAACGATGGACCTTCATCATTGACAAAAACGGCAAAGTCGTTCACAAAGACACCGGCGTTAAAGCCGCATTAGACAGCAAAAACACAATAACAGCCATCAAAGAATTGACGGCTGAGTAACAATATATGCCACGATGGAAAAACAAAAGAGCGGATCTCTTTTTGAGATCCGCTCTTTTGATTATTTATTATGATTTGATAAGCAGTAAGACAACAACAATTGGACGTGTCAGCTAAATCCAAAAACAACTGATTACAGACGAATCCCCCTCAATCCCCCTTTGAAAAAGCAACTGTCTTGAAAGTCAAGAAGTACTCAAAGAAAGATTCCAAGGTTTTTGATCTCTTAATATCGCATTAAGAATAATTAAGAGTTTTCTCATGCAAGCAGTTAAGGCGACTTTTGCCGGTTTACCTGCTTGTCTGAGCCGCTTGAAGAAAGCTTGAATAACAGGATTGAATCGTGTGGCAGCCAAGGTTGCCATATATAAAGCAGACCTCACACTGGATCTGCCTCCCCAGATTCTACGCTTTCCCTTGTGAGTGCCACTGTCATCGTTGAAAGGTGCGACACCCACTAAAGCAGCAATCTTTTTATGTGATAAGTTACCCAGTTCAGGTAATTGAGCTAAGAGCGTCGCAGAAGTTGTCTTGCCAACCCCCGGCACGGATTGAAGTAGATTGTTGTGATCTTCAAAGAGAGGACTCTTGGTGATGGTTTGGGTCAGGTCTTTATCAAGCTGTTTTAACTGCTGTTTTAACCAAGCAACATGTTCCTTAATCTGAGCTTGTATCAATATAGATGCACTGGCCAACCGATTTTCTTCAGATGTGATCATGCTAACTAATTGGCGTCTACGCATTGTTAAAGTAGCTAATTTTTGCACTTCTTCATCAGGAAAGGGACGGATCTCAGGGCGAACAGCTTGAGCAAAGTCAGCTAAAACCTTTGCATCAATACGGTCTGTTTTGGCTAATACTCCTTTCGCTTTGGCAAAGTAACGAACACGACGTGCATTGACGACTACTACTGGTAATTTGGCTTGATATAAGGCATTGGCCACGAGAGCTTCATAACCACCACTGGCTTCCAATACAATCAATACTGGATGTAGACGTTTCAACTTACGAATTAATGAACGGTGGCCTAAGTCACTATTCTCAAAATCCCAGGCTGCTTCACTATGCGTACTGCAAACATCTAAACGGGATTTAGAAACATCAATACCTATAAACTTTTCTTCCCTTGCCATCTTAATACTCCTTGTCTACTCAGCCTTGCACAATACGGGTTTTACCCTGGCAACTGTTCGAGTTCGACGATGGATAGAGATGACGACCCTGGCTTTTTCTCGGAATCTGCGTCCCTAGGGAGAATCGGTCTGTCACCTCTGTGATTGTCTGAGAAATATATTAGAACTTTTTCTCGACTTTTTCAAGATACAAGGGGGAAGATGGCTTTTGTTCTGCAATGGGTTGATTTCAAAATACTCGGTTCATTGGATTTTATTTTTTTATCTTTCAAAAATTCGACCACATCTTGCAAACGCTTCCACATCACCTTCCAATATCATATCCCCAACTCCAATTGCGTCTTCAAATGTTTGCTCGCCTTCAATCACGCTTAGAAAACTTTCTCGATCTGCCATCAAAGTAAACACCGCCTGAGGCGCAACCCCTTCAAATGTTTCGACAGTGCCATCATCCACCACCACATAATGCGGATACCCATCAACAACAAATGCATAGATCTCTCGAACACCTTTGGCAGCTTCGGGATCAAATCGCGCCTTAAATGCGATTGCGTTCCATTGAGGTAACCAATGGTCATCTTCCCTCGGAGCGTCAAGCAATGACAATCCCCAATCAGCCAATGCAACAACCGCAGGTTCCAATGCACGTCCTCGTTTTGTCAAATCATACGCCTTCACCGATGCAGGAGGTGGCAAGGTCGTATGTTTTACCAAACCAGCAGCTTCGAGCTCCTTCAACCGATTTGCCAACAAATTGGTACCAATGCCAGACAGGCTCTGAACCAAATCTTTATACCGTTTGGGCCCGCCCAACAAATCACGAATCACCAACAATGTCCAACGCTCCCCCACAACATCTAATGCACGCGCAAGTGAGCAAAATTGACCATAAGACCGTGGCATACACACCTCAATAAGGATAAAAAGGCACATTCTCTTAGGAAAAAACCTTAGAATACGCACAAAACATAAAACACTTACACTTGTTTTTTATGTAGATAATGCCATTTTATGTTTTTTACTTGATTAATATATAGTATTTAGTATATTTAAACATGCTAAATTGCGAGCCATTATGCAAGTTCAACCTTTGGAGGTCATTATGAACACGCTCTTGAAATATGGATTGTTAGGCAACGCCATCTTCTCATGCCTAACAGGCATCGCACTCATCATTGCCCCTGTTCAAATTGCCATTTACATGGGTGTTCCCGATCCCACCCTCTTAATGGGCGTTGGCATCGGCCTCTTACCCTTTGCAGGGCACCTCATTATTGCACTGCGTCGCAAACCCATTCGCACGGGCGAAGTGTATTACCTCAGTGCAATGGATGGTCTGTGGGTCTTAGGGTCTGCTGCCATCCTTCTATTCGACCTCGTTCCTTTCACCACCGTTGGTCTCATTGTATTCTCGTTGATCGCGCTCACCGTTGCTGACTTCATGTTTATGCAAATCATGGGGGTTCGCAAACGGGTCAGCGCACAATCATAAATACGCAATATAATCACAAAGAAGCCCTGTTCTTTTGTTAAGAACAGGGCTTCTTTCATTTCTATTATAATCTTTTGTCTCAAGCCGAGACTTTCTTATTCGTTAAACTGCTCCAAAAATTTCTGATACACCGCATCAGGCACATATCGTTTCACCACGTCTCGCCATCCTTCTGGCCCCACAAGCCCTTTTACAAAACTCGAACTGATCTCAACAATCTCTCGCGGAGGCATCAGGAATATCGTCGTGATATTTGAATTCAAATCGCTGTTGATATACCGCATCCCACGCTCATATTCATAATCGGCTTGGGTACGAATGCCACGCACAATATAGTCGGCTTCAAGAGACCGTGCATAATTCACCAAAAATTGATGTTCATAACTCGTCACCGTTACATTATCAAACTGTGACGTGGTCTCGCGTAAAAATTCCAGCCGATCATCCATCGAAAACGTATACGCCTTATCAGGATTCACACCTATGGCCACAACCAATTGGTCAAACAACCGTGCCGCCTGTGCAATCACCCACAAGTGACCATTGGTCACCGGATCGAAACTGGCTGCGTACACGCCTCTCTTCATAACCTACCCCCGCGTAGAGATCCATCCCTACGCTACATTTAGAAATCCCAAAATCGGGCTATTGATGGCATGATCGCCTTTGTGCAGGCACGGGGGCCTGCACCCTACTTTAACATGGATTTAACCGCTGCGGCCAATTGGGGTTGTGTCTGAAGCGTCGTTAAACGCGACACCACCACACTGCCCTCACCGTATTTTAAGGCAATCTCCAACTCTTTGACAAGTCTTTCTGCACTGCGTACATGTCCACCCGTTTCATAAATACCAATAAACGGCACAAAACGGTTGATAGATTGATCCTCCAACCGCTTCATTTCAGCCGCTTCAAATTCAACGCGTTCCAAGCGCCATTCAGGTGGGTAAAACCACGAAATGGTTTGTGTGCAATAATCCAGCTTAAATTGATGTCCAATATATTCATCGGGTCGAAATGGCGGCCACACATGATCGGTCACAATCGCATCGAATTTAATTGACTTGGCGTACTCATAAACCATCTGATGCACATCAACCAATGTCTTCGTAGACATCTCCACCAAAATATCCAAATCGGGTTTATCGGGTTCTGCCGTTTTCATCTCTGCACGAATACCCTCACACCGATCGCAAAAACACGCGTAATAATTCATAAACCCAAAACCATCCAACGCAATGCCATCGGCCCAACTCAGCGCTTTATCAATACGCGCACGAATCGCTACCTTCGTCTCTTCATGCCCAAAACACATACCGCTGCGCGTTAACGACACAGGATGCCACTGATACGATCCCGCCGTCAATTGCTCCCACGGTTGCTCTGCCAATATACCGCCAATCTGATATTCATAATCACGCACTTTTTGCAAAGCGTGAGAATAATTGCGTTTAAAACCATCATCGGCAAAGGGGAAAATAGTCGTTACAATTTGAACACTCCGTTTTTGAGCAGCAGCCCTCACCTCGGGCGATGCATTGCCCATCACTATGGTATCAAACCCCAAGTCAGCAACAAAGTCTACTGATGCAACTTTATCACCCAAAATACCACCCACTGTCCAAACTGCTTTCATAGGTCCTCCTTGAGATTATCAAAACATGTGGTGTCACGCATCAAGTCATGATTGATTTTTCGCGCTTTCGTTTTAAAGACTGCATCAACACACGACCCGGTCCCGTTAAACGCGTCATCACAACACCCTCACCACCAAATAACGTGCGGCGCACACCACCCACCCTTTGAATAGCATAATCCACCGAACCTGAAAACGCTGCCAAATTCCCTGTACTCACAGTCAGAGTTTCGCCCGACGCAAGTTGTCGATCTATAAAATCACC